>DASYTX010000036.1:0-8288 GCA_036001865.1 Terriglobales bacterium | reverse complement strand
GGAGCAAGCAGCGCGGCGCGGCATTGCGCCCGCGTCTCCGACGACGCCGGCCCTACCTCAGCCGCATAGCCGTCCCAAAGTTCGCGACGCAGCTCGCCCTGCCCCTGCGAGCACCCGCGCTGCGCCCAGGCACAGGCGGAGAAAGACACAAGAAGAACGCCAAGAATCAGGAAACGGAGTTTCATGGATTCTGTCGTCGCAATCATCGCCCGAAGGCTGGGTGGAATGCAAACGAGGGCGCTATGGTTGCGGCAACAACTTACCCCGGATCAGTTCGAGAAAGAGTTCGAGCTGGTCCGACGAAAAGGCTCGCTTGGGAAAAATGTGAAAGGCGTTCGGAGACACATACAGGAGCAAGGTGGTCTCTGACTCTACGAAACGAACATATCCGGCCCACCTGACGGTTCCCTCGAAGTTTTGACTGGTGACACGAATGCCCGATTCCGTGATCTCCATTGTGAGTTCCTCTTGCAGCCCTTTGTCCTTTCGGTAGGATCGTTTCCACATCAATCGCGGGCAGAGATGTAAGGCAAAAGTGACCAAGCCAGTAAGTAGGGCAAGCTGCCAAATGCCGCTGAAGTACTTTGGATCTCGCTCAACCAGCCACATTCCCACATAGGCCAGAAACATCAGACCGATGAAGGCGGGTAAAACCCACAACAAAATGCGATGCAGCATTCACAGGCCCTTCGCTCGATGAAGCTTCTGCGCCTCTACAAAATCATCCACCGTGATTCTGTACGTCACCTTCATGAGTTTTCACATCCCGTCGTAATTCGGCCCGCCGCCGCCCTCGGGCGGAACCCAGGTGATGATCTCGTACGGGTCCATGATGTCGCAGGTCTTGCAGTGTACGCAGTTGGAGGCGTTCAGGTGGATCTGCTTGCCGCCTGGTACGTCAGCCGCTTCGACCATTTCATAGACGTTGGCCGGGCAAAAATACTGGCAAGGGTTGCCGTATTCCGCCGTGCAGCGCGTGTTGCAGATGTTGGTGTCATGGATCACCAGGTGCGCCGGCTGGTCTTCCTCGTGCTTGGTGCCGGAGTGATAGAGGTCAGTAAGCTTGTCGAAGGTCATCTTGCCATCGCCCTTGGCGTGGCCCACTAGGTGAGCAGCGGCGCCGCCATCGTCCGGCAATTCGGCGAGCTTCTTCAGCCGGCGATGGCCGGCCTGTGATGCGTAGCGCGCATGCAGGCCACGACCGCCGGTAACCTGTTGCAGCGCGGCATGCAACATCCCATGCCAGAAGCCATGCTCGAAGCCCTGATGGAAGTTGCGCACTTTCCACAACTCGTCCTTGATCCAACTGTTCTCCACCCGTTGCTGGTATTGCGCCAGGCGCGCCGCCGAGAAATCATTCTGCAGCATGGCCTCGAAGGCTGTTTCCGCTGCCAGCATTCCGCTCTTGATGGCGAGGTGAATCCCCTTCAATCGCTGCGAATTCAGAAAGCCCGCAGAATCGCCCAGGATCATCCAGCCGTCACCCGCGACCGGCGGCACCGCCCACCAGCCGCCATAGGGCAGCGACTTCGCCCCGTAGCGGATCATCTTCCCGCCTGCCAGCAGCCGCGCGATGAACGGGTGCTTCTTGAACTCCTGCAGCACGCGGTGGGGATCAAGCCGCGGGTCGTGGTAGTCGAGCCCGATGACGAAGCCCAGCGAAACGACGTTGTCCTTTGAGCCATAGATCCAGGCGCCGCCGTATTCCTTCGAGGTCAGCGGCCAGCCCATGGTGTAGATGACCTCGCCCGCCGCGATCCGTCCTGGCGGCAGCTCCCATAATTCCTTTACCCCGACGCCGTAGGTCTGCGGGTTGCGGTCTTTGTCGAGCTCGTAGCGCGCGACGAGTTGCTTGGTGAGCGAGCCGCGCGTGCCCTCGGCCAGTACGACGACTTTAGCGCGCAGGTCGTAACCGGGCTCGAAGTTGGCTTTTGGCTGGTTCTGCTTGTCGACGCCCTTGTCGTCGGTGCGCACGCCGGTGACGCGGCCGTTCTCGATGAGCAGCTCTGAACCGGCGAATCCGCTGAAGATGGTGATGCCTGCCGCTTCCACCTTTTCTCCCATCCACTTGGCGAAGCGGTTCAGCGAAATGACGTAATTGCCGTGGTCGCGCAGCGGCGGCGGCGTGATGGGCAGCTTGAACTGAGAATTCTTCATCAGGAAGTAAACCGCTTCCCTGCTCACCTCGGCATCGAGCGGCGCTTCTTGCTCAAAGCCCGGCAGCAATTCGCGCATGGAGCGCGGATCAAGCAGTGCGCCCGAGAGACAGTGTTGCCCGATCTCGCGGGCTTTCTCCAGGACGTAAATGTTTTCTTTGCTCAGCGGCGCCTGAGGATTCTTTTCATTGTGCGCATCAATGAGTTGCGCCAGGCGCAGCGCGCACGCCAGCCCCGCCGGCCCCCCGCCGACAATGACGATATCGGCCTCCATCTGCGGCCGCTTGATGCCCTCTAGCTGTTTGCGAAATACAAGCATCACATCGACTTGAGTAAACGTACGCTCGCCGCCGACTGCATTTTCCTGGCCAGTCGCTGGTCCGCTGTAATCAGTTCACACCCTAATCTCTTCGCCAACGCAACATACAAGCAGTCATACAACTGGTGCTTGGTGCCCTCTGCGATGGCGAAGGCGTCAAGGGCCAGTTCTGCCGACGGTGTCAAGTCGATACCGAGATCAAGCAAACGCGCGTAGAACCGCCGAGCGGATGGCAACGTAGACTCAGAACGCAAGACTGTGCGCTTCCAGAGCGTATTGCCTATTTCGGGGATCAGGAGGTCGGGAGCGCTGAGAGCTGCATGACCGAGCTGGAAATACTTCAGGAGGTTGAATGCATGATCGCTGTCATCCTCGAAGAAGAACCATTTGCATGCCACGCTGGCGTCGATGACATAACGCACCAAACTATCGTTCCCTGTCTTCTCTGATCAAGGGCCAGCTCTCGGGTAGCTTGCCAAAACGAGACTTCTGCTCCTCGTGCAGG
The DNA here is from genome assembly GCA_036001865.1 of Terriglobales bacterium. GTDB lineage: Bacteria > Acidobacteriota > Terriglobia > Terriglobales > Acidobacteriaceae > DASYTX01. The sequence goes on along the minus strand of DASYTX010000036.1, from coordinate 5,308 downwards.
CGGCGGATTTCCTGATACACAGGATCGGCATTCAGCCGTCGCTGCTCTTCGGGCGTCAACTCACGAAGACCCCTCTTCTTGTTGGCTCTTGGTCGAGGCTTTGGGCGTGTAGCCATAGAGGAAATTATAGCTGTTACGTTCCTTTTGCCTTCTTGATCTCCTCGATCAGTGGCGGCACCACATCGAACAGGTTGGCAGCCACGCCGACATCGGCGATCTCGAAGATGGGCGCTTCGGCGTCCTTGTTGACGGCGATGATGGTGCGCGCGCCCTTCATCCCGACAATGTGCTGGATAGCGCCGCTGATCCCCAGAGCCAGGTAGAGCTTGGGCGCAACTGTCTGTCCCGACGATCCGATCTGCCGGTCCATGGGCAGCCAGCCGGCATCGCAGATGGGACGTGAGGCCGCAATCTCCCCGCCCAGCGCCTCCGCCAACTGCTTGGCCAACTCAATGTTTTTTTGCTCCTTGATCCCTCGACCCACGGCGACGATGATCTCCGCCTGCGTCAGGTCCACCGCCTGCTTGGCTTCTTTGAACGGTGCCTCCGGCTTGTGACGGATCTTTTCCGCCGCCACCGCAACCTGTACGGCGTCAACTGGCGCAGCCGCGGTACCCCGTTGCACTTGGTCACCGCGGAAAGCGCCCGCCTGCAGCGTGACGAACCAGGGCGCATCACTGGCGATCGAAACATCCGCCGCGAACTTCCCCTGGAACATTGGACGTGTGAACAGCAGCCGCCCGCCCTCGTTGCGGAAGCCGATGACGTCGCTCACCAGCACCCGTCCCATCGCCGTGGCCAGCTTGGGAGCGAAGTCACGCACCTGATAGGTGTGCGGCATGAGCACCAGCCGCGGCTGGCGCTCGGAGAGGAACTGCCGAAGCGCCTCCACGTAGGCATCGGGCGTATATGCCTTGAGATCGGGTGACTCCGCGGCATACACCTTCTTCACCGCCGCCGCGGCAATCTCGCCAGCAACGTCGCCTACACCACTCCCCACGACCGCAGCTTCGACCTCCCACTTCGCCTCCGCCGCAATCGCCTGCGCTCCGGCGATCGTCTCCCAGGAGACGCGGTTCAGCCGGCCTTCACGTTGCTCGACTACGACCAGAATTGTCTCGGACATATGAGCAGTGGTCAGTAGTCCGTCCCTCGGTACTTGGTTCTCGGGTACTCGCCTTACAGCACCCGCATCTCGTTGCGCAGCTTGTCCACCAGTTTTTTCGCGATCTCGCCCGGCGAACCGTCGAGCATCTCCGTCTTCTTGGTCTTCTGCGGGACGTAAAGTTTTTCGATCTTGATCTGCTTGTCGCCCAGCGCGCTCTGCACCTCGGCCATTGTCACCTTGCGCAGGGGTTTGTTCTTGGCCTGCTTGATTCCGATCAGCGTGGCGTAACGCAGTTTGTTGATCCCCGACTGGATGGTCAGCACCGCGGGCAGCGGTATCTCGACAAACTGGAAGAACCCGGCCTCCAGCTCGCGCTTTACCCGCACCGCTCCGTCCTTCTTCTCGATCTGCATGATGATGGTGGCGTGCGGCCAGCCCAGCAGCTCCGCCAGGATCACACCCGTCTGCGCGTACCCATAATCGTCCGACTGCAGCCCGGTAAAGATCAGGTCAAACTGCTCGTCTTTGATAGCCGCGCCCAAGGCCCGTGCGGTGTTGATTGCGTCGAAGCCGACGAACCCCGGATCCTCCAGGTGGATAGCGCGGTCAGCGCCCTTGGCCAGCGCCTCCCGCAGCACTTGCTGCGCCCGCGCCGGTCCGGCGGTGATCACCACCACCTCGCCGCTGTGCTTCTCCTTCTGGCGCAGCGCTTCCTCCAGCGCATACGCGTCGGGCTCGTTCACTTCGTAGCTCACGTCCTCGCGGATCCAGGTGCCGCTCTCATTCAGCTTCAGCGGCGCATCCTTCTGCGGCACCTGCTTCATGCAAACCAGGATCTTCACGCGCACCTCGACGCCGAGACGTAGCGTGCTACGTCTCCCAGTAGGAAGCGAGAAAGTATAAATGATGAAAGGAGGCAGGCATTCCCGGCGATGCCGGCGATTTCGGCGCTCCGGCGTTAATCCAGGAACGCCACCGACTGTACGCCCGAAACCTCAATGCGCTTGCGGCAGCGCATGTTCTTGCACATCACGAGATCGTCGCGCCGCACCATGTAAGAGCGGGCCTTGGCGAAGCGGGCGCGGTCGCGCTCGTCGGCCCGCGTCGGGATCTGCCCCTTCTTCCTGCGCACCAGCCAGGTCAGCTCATATTCGGCTGCCTGCTGACAGTGCGGACAGTTCAGCGTGGCCGCCTTCTTCTCTTCCCGCTCGTCGAAAAAGTCCCGCTCTTCCATCAAGGCAATTCCCGGTACCCGGTTGGCAGTTCTCAGTGTAATACTGGGCCCACTCAAACCGATGCCGCGTCGGAAAAAGAAGAAGACATTCAGGGCAGTGACCGCGGTCAAGGCTGCGGCCCGTGAGCAGGTCGGCATGCCGCCGCCCACCCGCCGCGTTCCCGCCAAAAAGAAAAAGGCCGGCGAAAAGCACAAGCCGACCCTGGGCAAGCTCTTGTCCGAACAATCGTGACTCTGTAGCCCAGTCGCCCGTTGTAGCCCGGTCGCCCTCGACCGGGCCCCGCTTCCCGCCACCTGCCACCTGCGGCCTACTTCGTTTCCCTCTCCAGCGTTTCCTGGATCCCCAGCGTCTTGCCGCGCTGCACCTCGACCGTCCGCCGTGCGGTCTTGTAACCCTGGAGCACGATGGCGAGCTGATACTTTCCTTCCTTGACGGAGAGCTTCGCCGGCGTGGTCTCCGCCACCGCCGCGTTGTTCAGGGTGAGGCGCGCGCCGCTCGGCGTGCTCTCCACCGCCAGCGTGCCCATCTTCTCTGCCGTGTCAGCGCCCCCGAAGAGCCGCTTTATGGCCGAGGTCTTCGCCGGCGTGAGCTTGGGAGCGATCGTATAAAGCTGAGCATCCGCAATCCGCACCGGCACGGTTTGGTCGGCATATCCCTGTAGGCGCAGCTTGATCCTGTGCTCGCCCTTACTGATCGCGATCTGCGCGGGCGTGAACTTGTCGGTGGGCTTGTTGTCGATCAGGATGGCCGCGCCCGGCGGATCGCTTTGGATGGCCAGCATCGGGCCCGCGCGGGCAAGCTGCACGTCGAGGCTGAACTGCTTGTCGGCAACGATCTCCACCTTGCGCTCCACCGCGCTGTAGCCCGCCTTCGACACCACCACCGAGTGCGGACCAGCCTTCAGCGAAGCCACATCCATCGGTGTCACGCCGGACTGGTTGGCGCCGTCAATCGCGATCGCCGCGCCGGTCGGAGTTGAGGTCACGCGCAGGTTTCCCGTCGCCGCCGTGGCAGGCGCAGGGGCAGCGGGCGTCGGGCGTGCCGGACGTGCGACAGCCTTGGCCACCGTCGCCGCTGGCTTCGCTGATTTTCCGCTCGGCTTCGCTGTCTGTGGAACAGGCGGCGGAGCAGCCGCACTGGAGATCTCTGCCCCGGGCGATGGCGGCGGTTCCACTGCCGGCGGCGGCTGCGCCACCCCTGGCTGTTGTTGTTGCTCCACCGAAGGCGCTGCCGGCGGCGTTTGCGATGGCGCTTGCGTGCTGCGGCGTGCGATCACCAGCCACGCCACGCCCACCACCACCACCGCCACTGCCGCTCCAATGATCCACTTCGACAGCCCCTTCTTCCTAGGAACGGGGGTGGGCAGCGCCACCGGGCCTGCCGCCGGCGTGGGTTCGGAAGCCGTCGCCGGCGCGGCCGCTCCGGTCACATACGCTTGTCGCGCAGCCGAAGCCGCCGCCTGACCAGTGCCGATGCTGACGCTCGGCGGCGCGTCCAGCACCACGGTTGGACTGTCATTGGAGAACGCTGCCGGGGCCAACGGCTGGGCGGCGGCCGTATGCGTGGCCAGCGACTGATAATCCAGCAGATCGCGCACCAGCTCCGCGCCGCTCTGATAGCGCTCGTGCGGCGACTTGGACAGCGCCCTGGTCACCACCACGTTCAGCCCAGGATGGAGAGTCACGTCAAGCTGAAGCGGCGGGATGGGCGTCTCGTTCACGATCTTGTACATGATCGTGGTGATGCTCTGGCCGTCGAACGGCCGCTCCCCCGTCAGCATCTCGTAGAGCATTACCCCAACGCTGAACAGGTCGGAGCGTCCATCCAGGCACTTGCCCGTCACCTGCTCCGGCGACATGTAGTTGGGCGTGCCCAGCACTTGCCCGGTGGTGGTCACGCCGGTGGAGGCGCGCGCGATGCCAAAGTCCATCACCTTCACCCCGCCGCTGGGGGTCAGCATGACGTTGGCCGGCTTGACGTCGCGGTGCACCACGCTGTGCTCGTGGGCGTAGTCCAGCGCCGCGCACACCTGGCGGACGATCTCGATCACCTGCTCGATGGGCAGCAGCCGCTGCCGCCGCAGCAGGGCCTCCAGGGTCTGGCCCTCGACTAACTCCATGGCGATGTAGAAGATGCCGTCCTGCTCGCCGGCGTCGTAGATGGTGACGATGTTGGGATGATTCAGGGTGCCCGCCGAGCGCGCCTCGTTCTTGAAGCGGCGCAACACCTGCTCGCCGTCCACCCCGTCAAGATCCAGGCGCACTGTCTTGATGGCCACCGCCCGGCCAATGTTGGGGTCGGTGGCCTTGTAGACCACTCCCATGCCGCCCTTCCCCAGTTCCCCGGTGATCTGATACCGCCCAATGTTCTCCAGAGCCATAGTCCGTTCCCGTCAGGGCCTCATATGCGCAGCCCGGACTGGAAGGCTTCTGCGCCACCGTTCCGGGCTGCTGTCCAAAAGCGCAATTAGTGCTGGTCGGGAGAGGGTCTTGAAAACGGGAGAGAAAAAGTTACTGCATGTGCGGGCGGGTGTCAACGGAAGGGCGTGTTGGGTAGTGGGTCGGTGTGACTCACTATCAAGTTTTATTGGGCCAAGCGAGCTCGCATGCCGTTGCGGGTCAGGGCCACGACAAATGCTGCCTACGTACAATTTCAAACTCGTCATCCTGAGCGACCTCGGGCTTCAGCGCACTTTCTGTCAAACCCATGCAAAATCCGAGACCCGCATCTCATACAAAACAAATCCGAGACCCGCATCTCATACAAAACCAAGACCTGAGCGCGCCGCATTCGAAGGCGTGTGACGAGCGTCACAGCTTTGTGAGAATTATCGGTCTCCAATGTTTCCCAATCGTGTGTCTCAGAGACCGGCCTTGAGGCAAGACACCTGAAGGCCGCCGATGCTTCGCACCCTGCCCTGCGAAGATGAAATACCGCTAACAACCCCAGTCGGAACGCGCGAAAG
>DASYTX010000035.1:0-3512 GCA_036001865.1 Terriglobales bacterium | reverse complement strand
AAGCTGACGAACGAGACCGTTCCGGCGTGCCCCGTGATAGGTGTCGCGGCAACCCAGTATAGGCCGGCATTGCTGCTGTTCACCGTCTGCCGCACTTGCCGCACCAGATTGTCGTACGCCGTCTGGCTGCCAATCTTCACTTCGTCCTTGTCGATCCGGATGATCTTGGGGACGTTGCTCGCGGTCTTGGCCTGCTCTCCTGCCATCGCTACCACGCTGAACAGGAACACACACGCCAACACCAGTACCGCAATTTTCTTCATTGCTGGCTCCTTTATTCCGGTTGTCTTGGTTGGTCTGTTGGGCCCAGAGAGTTGGTTAATTCGGCAACGCAATTTACACCCGCAGCAACTCGCGAGTCAAACTGACGGCGGACATCTTTGAGGCCGAGCTGGGAAACAAACTACATGTCCCCTGAAAAATAGGCTGTACGAATCGCCCTGGTAAACGCTTGCACGCGCGAAACTGCTTGCAATAGAAGGAATTCCGGGGCGCAATGAAATCGTCACGTGAAACAGCTCATCCGCCGTATGGCCATCGCTGACCTGCTTGGGGACGCGCGGCGTACTGCGGCCATACTCCTGCCAGTCCTATTGCTGCTGGCCTTGCGCTCCCCCGCCCCGCCCGCCGATCTCGCCCCCCAAGTGGAGAAGCTCTCCTCCGAGCTGCGCGAGCTGCAACAGCAGAGTGCCATGCCCGTGCTGGTTCTGAACCGTCACCGCGAGTCCATCGGCTACTTGATCGGCGTATACAGCTTTGATGGATCAGAGCACGTGGTAGGACGCAAGCGGATGCGGACGCATTTCTCCGGCACCGGCTTTGTCGCTGCCGAGGGGCTGATCGCCACCAATCGTCACATTGCCGAGCCGTGGTTCGAGGACGAGGAGGCCCAGTGGCTGATCGCTCGCGGTGCTCGGCCGCGCCTGGAAAAGCTCGTGGCTTTTTTCCCCGCCCGATCGGACGCACTCGAACTGTCGCACGTCACCGTTTCCTCCGACGCTGACGTCGCTGTCGCCCAATATGATGTGAGTAAGGCACGCGCCCTGCGCCCGCTGCCTCTCTCACCAGAACCTGGCATGCCCGGCGATCCGGTGACCGTAGTCGGCTACCCAATGGGCGTTCGCGCCATGGTGGCCAAGTCCCCGCGGCCGGTATATCGCCGCCTTGTCTCGCGCCGCGCGGATTTTGACGTTGCCCGTGAATTGGCAGCGCTCTCCCTCATCCGCCCTCTGGCTACTCAGGGGCACTTGGGCGACGTGGTTGGAGACAAGCTCATCTACGATGCAGTCACCGCCCAGGGCGGCAGCGGCGGCCCCGTGTTCAATCACGAAGGCCGCGTTATTGGGGTTAACGCGGCCTATCTAGATGGCTTTTCCGGCAGCACCATTGGCGTGTCGATCCACGCCCTCCGGCCGCTCATCGAAAAGGCGCAGCGTAAATGACCGAACGGAGCCTGCGATTGTGCTCGCGGAGGCTCACCGGCGGCGCGCCGAACTGCTCTCCCGCCCCCCTGAATTCCGGGAATCAGCGATGATTCGCTTGAGCACCCGCACCAGCTCCGGACCGGCGGCGCGTAGTTCGTTGCTGTGGTGCAGCGCCAGTTCGTTAAGGATCTTCTCGCCCTTGGCAGTCAGGTGCACGGCCACTAGACGGCGATCAGCGCCGTCGCGCTGCCGCTCCAGCAAGCCGCGGCGCACGGAACGGTCCACCAGTTCCACTGTGCTGTGGTGGCGGATCTGCAGGCGTTCCGACAGCACGCGGATGGTGGGTTTCATTCCTGGCGGTAACCCTCGGACCGCCAGCATGAGTTGGTGTTGCTGCGGATCCACTTTCGCCGCCAACGCGACCTTCTTGCTGAATGCCAAAAAGCGGCGAATCTGGTAGCGGAATTCCGACAGCGCACGGAAATCGCCGGCTGGTTTCTCCTTCGACACGGCTAAATTGTACCTTTGACTTGGCCGGCTTGCGTTTAGAATCGCCGGTTCGGCGACGGAGGAACGGTGATCCAGCGCTACACGCGTCCCCAGATGGGACGCATCTGGAGTGAGGACAACATGTTCCGCAAATGGCTGCAGGTGGAGATCGCAACCACCGATACCCTGGCCGAGGCTGGCCTGGTTCCGCGCGACGCTGCACGTGCCATCCGCGAGAAGGCCGTCGTTGATCCCAGGCGCATTCGCCAAATCGAGGCCGCGGTCCGTCACGACGTTATCGCCTTCACCACTGCGCTCGCCGAAAAGATCCCACGACCGCACTCCCGCTGGCTGCATCACGGCCTGACCTCCAACGACGTGGTGGACACCGCCCAGGCCCTGCTCCTGCGCGACGCCTCCGCGCTGATCCTCCGCGAACTGCGCCGCCTGCAGGACGTGCTCAAGCGCCGCGCCCGCGAATTCCAGCACACGCCCATGATCGGCCGCACTCATGGCGTCCACGCCGAGCCCATCACCTTCGGTCTCAAGCTCGCCAATTGGTACGCCGAGGTCACGCAGGATATTGAACGCTTCCAGCGCGCCGCCGAGGACATACGCGTGGGCAAGCTCTCCGGCGCCGTCGGCAACAATGCCCACCTCGATCCCGAACTGGAGGAGAAGATTTGCGCGCGCCTGGGTCTGAAGGTCGCCTCCATCTCCTCACAGGTCATCCAGCGCGAATGTCATGCCTACTACGTGGCCACCCTTGCCGTCATCGCCGGCACTTTAGAAAAGATCGCCACCGAAATCCGCCATCTGCAGCGCACCGAGGTGCGTGAGGCCGAGGAATTTTTTAGCGAGAAACAGAAGGGCTCCTCGGCCATGCCCCACAAACGCAACCCTGTGACCTGCGAACAGATCTGCGGCCTGGCCCGGCTGGTGCGTGCCCACGCCCAGGCGGCATTGGAAAATGTCGCCCTGTGGCACGAGCGCGACATCTCCCATTCCTCGGTCGAGCGCGTGGTCCTGCCCGACTCCACCATCCTGATTGACTACATGACTAACAAGACCGTCGGCCTAATTAGCACGTTGCTGGTCTATCCCCGCCGCATGCGCGCCAATCTGGAGAGCACCGGCGGTCTCGTCTTCAGCGGGCAGCTCCTGCTCGATCTGACCGAAGCCGGCATGTTGCGCGAGGACGCCTATCGCCTCGTCCAGCGTCACGCCATGCGCGCCTGGAACCAGGGCCTTAACTTCCGCGAACTGGTGCTCAAGGACAAGCGAATCGCCTCCAGGCTCTCCCGCAAGCAGGTCGAGCGCGCTTTCGACCTCACCCGCCAACTGCGCAATGTCGACAAGATCTTCGCGCGCGTGTTTGGTTCCGCAACGAGCAAAAAGCGAAGCAAGAAACTTGTGTAGCCCGGTCGCCCTCGACCGGGCAAGGCCTGGCGCTAAATGCCAAATGCTAAGTGCTGCTCCTGCTGGCAAGAAAAAAAGCTGGCGCTTAGCGCCAGCTCAGACTGCAAAAGGGTCCTCGTTTACGCCGCCCGGCGGTCAACCCGATACTGTTCGGCAGTGGCCCGCCTTGTTACAACCAAG
>DASYTX010000034.1:0-20032 GCA_036001865.1 Terriglobales bacterium | reverse complement strand
AAGGGAACGGTCGCGGTCAAAGTAGTGGAAACGAACCTCCCCGTCTGATTGGGAGACGGTGAGGATCGTTATCTTATTCCACCGCAGATCGGCGGTCGTCAGGTCCCGATCCAGCCTCCAGGTTCCCGAGAAGTCGGGCATCTGCGCTTGGGCTGCTGCTGCGACCGTGAGTAGCAGGAAAATTAGAAGGCTTTGCATTCCGACCCTATGCTGGGCCAGCTCTGACTGTGACCCTTAGATGCCGCACATGGTTGTAGCGAAGTGCCTCGGGCGCGGGGCTTTGAGTTCGCCGTCGCCCTGGCGAAGGCATCGTCCCTGATTCGTAACGCACTCACCATCTTCTGTCCTTTCGCCGTCAACCTTATAACTTTTCTTTGTCTCGGGCATCCAAGATGTGAGGAGGCAAACCAGTATGCGCTGGGGCCGCAAGCATAAGGGCAAGATTTGGAAGGGAGCGGTTGCCGGCATGGCGGGCGGGCTGGCGGCGTCGTGGGTGATGAACCAGTTTCAGGCAGTGTGGAGCAAGGCCGCGGAGGTCATCCAGGGCAACGGCCAGCGAGGCCCGGAGCAACAGTCGGGTGACGGCGAGGATGCCACCATGAAGATAGCCAACAAGATCGCCGCGACCGTGCTGCGCCGCGAGCTTACAAAGGAGGAGCAGCAGACGGCAGGGCCGGTGGTGCATTACACTTTCGGGGCCCTGATGGGGGGCGTGTACGGCGCCTCGGTTGAAGTCGTCCCCAAGCTGCGTTCGGGATTTGGCCTGCCCTACGGCACAGCGGTTTTCGTAGGCGCCGACGAGGTCGCGGTTCCGGCGCTGGGTCTATCGAAATCGCCGGCAGAGTATCCGATTTCGACCCACGCCTACGCGCTGGCGTCCCACTTGGTATATGGGGCAACGCTGGAGCTGGTCAGGCGCGGGGTGCGACGCCTGCTGTGATGTGCTGCGAATTGGAGGCCGGGGATGAACGCGACCAGAGCGGAAATTTCTGAGTCTCACCTGCCGGCCGCGGTGGGGGAGCGCTACTCCGACGTCCGGCGGCAAACCGACCGACTGGTCGAAGGCCTGAGCGCTGACGACCAGATGGTGCAATCCACGAGCGAGGCCAGCCCGACCAAGTGGCACTTGGCGCACACCAGTTGGTTCTTTGAAACTTTCATTCTGATTCCGCACCGCGCTGGCTACAAGCCAATCGACCCGCGGTTCACATTCCTTTTCAATTCTTATTACAAGCAGCTCGATGGCCATCCGCAGCGCAGCATCCGCGGAACATTTTCGCGGCCCACTTTGGACGAGGTGCAGCGGTACAGAGGCCATGTTGATGCCGCCATGGTGGAATTCGTTTCGCGCAGCGCCGATCCGCGGGTTTGGGAACTGCTTGAGCTGGGCTTGAACCACGAGCAGCAACACCAGGAGCTCATCGTCACCGACATCAAGCATGCCTTCTGGACCAATCCGTTGCGACCGAGTTACCGCGAAACCGCATCACCGAAGTCTCATGCGCCGCCAGCCCTCTCGTGGGTCGGCTTCGATGAGGGCGTCTACGAGATTGGCCACGCAGGGCGAGGCTTTGCCTTCGACAACGAACGGCCGCGCCACCGCGTGTACCAGCAGGGATTTCGGCTCGGCTCGCGCTTGGTGACCAACGCCGAGTACCTGGACTTTATGGCGAACGGCGGCTACCGCCGCCCAGAGCTTTGGCTCTCCGACGGCTGGGACCAGGTGTGCGCGAACGGATGGCGATCGCCGCTCTATTGGGAAGATCGCGATGGAGAGTGGTGGACGTTCACCTGTTCCGGCATGAAGCTGCTCGACCTCAGCGAACCGCTATGTCACGTCAGCCACTATGAGGCCGACGCTTTTGCACGTTGGGCAGGTGCGCGCCTGCCGTCGGAAGCGGAATGGGAAATTGCGGCGGCGGAAGTGACGCCAACTGGAACGCTGCTTGAAAGCGAGCGGTTTCATCCGGCGACCGCCCCTGCGGGCCCAGGCTTGCAGCAGATGTTCGGGGACGTATGGGAGTGGACATCAAGTCCATACGTCGCCTATCCGGGATACCGCGCGCCGGAAGGCGTGCTGGGCGAGTACAACGGCAAGTTCATGTGCAACCAGATGGTGCTGCGTGGCGGATCCTGCGCCACGCCGGCGTCACACATCCGCGCCAGCTACCGCAACTTCTTTCCACCGCACGCGCGCTGGCAGTTCTCAGGAATAAGGTTGGCGAATGATCGCGCTTGAACAGCGGCCAATATCAGAGATCGCGGCCGACGCGCTGGAGGGGCTCACCAGGAGCCCGAAAGCGCTGCCTCCCAAGCTCTTTTATGACGCGGAGGGATCGGCGCTGTTCGAGGAGATCACGCGATTGCCGGAATACTACCTGACCCGGACCGAGCTCAGCATCCTGGAGCAAAACGCCGACGAGATCTGTCGCCGAGTGGGCAGCAATGCCTCCGTAGTCGAACTGGGAGCGGGCAGCGCGCGCAAGACGCGGACCTTGATTCGCGCGCTGGCCCGCCGGCAGCTTCGCGTGTTGTACGTCCCGGTGGACATCTCGCGGCCTGCGCTGGCGGAAGCGCAACGCGCGCTTGAGGCAGAGTTCCACTGTGTCAAAGTTCGTCCGGTGGTGCGCGACTTCTCGGACCTGACGTTCCTCCGCTCAGTTCCCGCGCCACGCCTGGTGCTCTACATCGGGTCCAGTGTTGGAAACCTGGAGGAGCGCGATGCCATCAGCCTGCTGGGCGGGTTGCGGCGTGCCATGAGTCCGCGCGACCATCTCCTGCTGGGCACGGACCTGGTCAAACCTCGTGATTTGCTGCTGGCCGCTTATGACGATGCGGCCGGGGTCACCGCCCGATTCAACAAGAACATGCTGGCGCGCATCAATCGGGAGCTCGGCGGGCACTTCGATCTCGACGCGTTCGAACATGTGGCGTGCTGGAACCAGGATATGTCCCGCATCGAGATATACCTTGAAAGTCTTTGCCACCAGACAGTAGTGATCGACGCACTGCGGCTACAGGTTTCATTCGCGGCCGGCGAGCGGCTGCACACCGAGAACAGCTACAAGTACACGATCGCATCCGTGCGATCCATGCTGGAGCGGGCAGGCTTGGAGCTGGAGCAGACCTGGACCGATCCATGCCGATGGTTCGCGATCCATCTTTGTGGAGTGCCGCGTGCTTAGGCTGCCATTCTCCTTGGCAGGAAAGGAATTGTTTCGGCGATCGCGGTATGCAGTCTTCGAGGACGCGATTGATCCCGAAGCCTGCGCGCGCTGGTGTACAACGGCGCTTCAGCTCGCCCAACGGTATGCGGAGCAAATTGAAAGAAGGTCGGACGGCCACTTGCTGCGCTATCAAGTTGTCACAGGTGAGGTGTTGCGCGAGCACTGGCAGGAACTGTTCGACTTCTATCACGCTCCCGAAACGCACGATTGGGTTCGGCTCGTGACCGGCGCGGATGCCATCTTTGCCTCGCCGAATCTGCGTTCGGCCATCAATATCAACATCATGCGCGAGCCTGGTGAAGTCTACCGCTGGCATTTCGACGCGGTTCCGTACACCGCGCTTCTGTACCTCACTACCAGCGCGCGTGAAGACGGTGGTGCTCTCGAGTTTTATCCGAATGTGGGATCAAGCGCCGGCCAGGCAGACCTGCGCGACGGGGAAAAGATTTCGCTGCTTCCTCGCGCTGGGACGGTTGTCATGATGGATGGCACCAGGTGCTATCACCGTGTGGCGCCTCTCCTGCGAAAGCACGTCCGACTTTGCATCCCTATGGTATTTCCCGCCACGGCCGAGCACGAGCGGCGAAGCGAGCTCGATTCCTACTTGTACGCCGAGCCGCCCCGCTAGTGCGGGTTCAGAAAGTGCTCATGCCATCGCCCAGCCATTCCTCGGAGGCAAGCCGCGCATGAGCGCCTCGAATTCGGCGAAGTTCAGGGACTGCGGCCCGTCCGACAGCGCGCGTTCAGGGTCAGGATGAACTTCGATCAGTAGCCCGTCGGCTCCAATGGCCACTGCTGCCCGCGACACCGGCGCGATCAAACTGCGCCGCCCTGTGCCGTGCGAAGGGTCAGCGATCACCGGCAAGTGCGAGAGCTCACGCGCCAAGGCAATGGCTGCCAGGTCGATGGTGTTACGCGTCTCGGTCTCAAACGTCTTGATGCCACGCTCGCACAGCACCACCTTGGAGTTTCCCCCAGTGAGCAGGTATTCCGCCGCCAGCAGCCACTCCTTGACGCTGGCTGACGGACCCCGTTTCAGCAGCACCGGCTTGTCGATCGTGGCCAGCCGGCGCAGGAGCACGTAGTTTTGCATGTTGCGGGCGCCTACCTGGAGCATGTCGGCGTGTTCGCAGATGACATCCACGTCTTCCGTGCCCATGACCTCGGTGACAATGGGCAGGCCGGTCTCCTCGCGGGCCCGCTTCAGCAGGCGCAGCGCTTCGAGGCCGAGGCCTTGGAAATCGTACGGGGAAGTGCGCGGCTTGTAGGCGCCACCGCGGAGCAGGGAAGCGCCGGCGGCCTTCACGGCATGGGCGGTCGACAGCAGTTGCTCGCAGGATTCGACGGAGCATGGGCCCGCAATGACGGCAACTTGGTCGCCCCCGATGGGCACGCCGCCCACGTCAACCACCGTACGCTGCGGCCGGATCTGCCGGCTCACCAGCTTGTAGGGCTGGGCGATGGGCACCACGTCTTCGACGCCGGGCGCCGCCCTCAGCGCCTCCAGTTCGTGCCGGCGTCCGGTACCCACAGCCGCCACGATGGTACGCTCCACGCCCTGGGTGACATGCGCCTGGTAGCCTGCCTCGCGGACGCGCTCAATCACGTGCGCGATCTGCTCTTCGCTTGCACCCTCCTTCATATTGATGATCATGGCCCTTCCTCCTCACCACAGGACGCCGCAAAAACGGAGAGCCGCGATCTGAGGATCGCGGCCCCGGGTTTCACTCCTTGTGGCGTCTAGATGATTGCCGTTTTCGGCTCCCTACGCGTCACACGCCCCCGGTGCCGCTACTCTCAAACCAGTAGCGGTAGCCAAAGGGAAACGTAAATCGCATGGTTTGCATTGGGTCCCTGCTTAGCTGCGCACTATATGAAAGCCACAGGCGCGTGTCAATGTGCGTCTTGATGCGGGAAGGCGCGCCTGAATATTTATGCATAAAGATGAAAGCGGCCGCGTGGTCATCGCCACGCGGCCGCTGTTGGATGATACAGATAACGCTATACGCTGGTCACAGCCTCCATCCTAGCTGCCCCAGATTGCCGAGGCGCTGGCCAGAACTGCCGTCATTGTTACGATCGCCATCAGCAGTCCGATTTTGATCAGCGTTTTCACCGTAGCCCTCGGCTGGCGTGTTCCTAAGAGTGATTTGCGTAGCATTGTTCATCCCTCCTAGTAGTCGCCCTTGACGCCCATGGCCATGGCGTCGGCGGAAGACTGGCTGGCGCCCCACATCACGCTGGAGCCCCAGATGACGCTGAAGCCCTGCGAAGTGCTGGAACCCCAACACACCGAGCTGCCCCACAATACCGACTGTCCGCTGGTGTTGGTGCCCCACAGTACGGAGGTGCCCCAGACCACCGAGGTACCCCACATCACCGAGCTGCCCCACAGCACCGAGGAGTCGCTGACCAGGTAGACCTCGCCGGTCGAGGAGTTGTACGCGACGCTGGGCGATCTGGCCACACCCACGGTGGTTGGCGCCAAGTCGGTGGAAGCCATGGCCGCGGCGACATCCAGGTAGCCCGCGCCGACGGTGAAGATGTCGTACTGGCTGTTGTAAGTCATCCCCGTGACTGGATCAGTCCAGGAGCTGTACAGCGGAAAGGTCTTGGAAGCGGTCTTCATCAACCGCGCCTTGACCTGGTCGGGGGTCAAAAGCGGGTTCCTCTGCAGCATCAGGGCGACGGCGCCGCTGACCATGGGGGTGGCCATGCTGGTGCCGCTCAGCCGGTAGTACACGCCGGACTCCGTGGTGCTGCCAACGTCCTTGTAGTAGGAGACGGCAATGGTGTTGTCCGGGTAGAGGTTCGAAGTCGTGCTGCTGTACGACAGCAGGGAGATGATCCTGTTTCCCGGGGCGACGATATCCGGCTTGACCACGTGGTCGAGCAGGCTGGGTCCTTTGGAGCTGTAGCTGGTGATCACGTCGTCGGCCCGCTCTTTGGTCATCATGGTGTTCATGGCGCCCACGGTGATGACGTAGGGATCGTTGCCCGGGGCGGTGATAGTGCCGTAACCCTGGTTGCCGCTGGAGTTGTCACGGCCGTAGTTGCCGGCGGCCGCCACCACCACGATGCCGGCCTTCCAGGCATCTTCGACCGCCTTGCACAACGGATCCGTGGTGTAGCTCTCGAAAATGCCGCGGCCCAGCGACAGGTTCAGCACACGGATGTTGTAGGTGGACTTGAGTTCGATGGCGCGCTGGATAGCCGCGATCACGGCCGCGTCAGTACCGCGGCCGTAGGCATCCAAGGCCCGCAGGTTGATGATGTTGACTCCAGGCGCCATACCCTTGAAGGTGACCGAGCAGTTGGAGCATGCTGACCCCGAGCCGTTGCCGCCGATGATGCCGGCTATATGGCTGCCGTGCTCGTAGACGTCGTTGGTACCGGTGTCGTTGGGCACGAAGCTTTGGTTGTAAACGATGCGCGACTTGCCCGTTGCCGGGTTGCGCAAGTCATTGCTGGGCGTAATGCCGCTGTCGATCACCGCCACGCCCACCCCGGTGCCATCCGCGGCAAACATTATTCCCGCAATGTCGGCGCCCACGGTGGGGATGGCATAGTCCAGCGAACCCTGCACCGGGCGATCCGGTGAGATATAGGTGATCATGGAATCGTCCGACAGCAGCCGCTCCAGCTTGTCCCGTCGCACTGAATACGTGTTGGCCTTGATTCTGGTGAGCCCCTTCTTGAGACTGCCGCCCAAGTTCTTCACCTTGGTGACGTTGGTGCTTCCCGGAGCCTTGCTGTATTGGACGATGACGTCCACCTGCGAGGCTGGATCCATCGCCGCCAGATCCTGAGAAAGCTTGGGACCGCTGCCCGTGCCGCTCGAGGTCGAGCCCGAACCGCTTGATCCCGAAGCTGCAAAAGCATAGGTGGCTGTAGCAAGCAGCAGGCACAGTAGCAGGGTCGTGCGCGAACCCCAGACAGTGCTCCTCCGAACCTTTGGCGTCTTTTTCTTCATGATCGGGTTGTTGCGAGAATGTTTCTGCATGTCAGTCGCTCTCATTCGCCGACCAATAAAGCAGGTGGGGTTCCAGCATGGGAACTATTGAAAGCACAAGGGATAGGCAGGAGCGGGCTAGCTTCCGGGACAACCTGTCCGGCTGGGGCCCAGGCAGGTGCGCCATTTTGTCTCAAACACCGGAGGGCCGTATTTTCAGCTCTCCCGTCAAGGGCTTTCCGTCAAAATGGCATGGAGATGGCAGCTTTCTCAGGGGCGATTGACTAAGCGTCAGGACACGCAGCCAGCTTTTTATCGACGCTGGTGTTGGGAGTAACATAGGCCTGCGGTGCGGGTCGTGCGACGCTTAGTGGCGCTCTCGTTATTGCTGACGCTGACGGGCTGCGACTCCATCCAGATCCGCGCCGCGTTCAATCCCGCCGTGCAGGAAGTCAGTGGGCTGGTTAGCACCGTCACCATCAGCACTGCGAGCGACGGCGGCGCCATTGTGACTGTCACCATCCTCAATTTGCAGCGATCCGGCTCGGACGATTTCACCACCACTACTTTTTGCGGCAATCACGTAAGCCAGTTCCCTCTGGGCAGCCAGGTTCAGGTCAACTTCACTCCCGGATCGGCGTGCTCCACCATCATCGCGATCATCGTGGGCTGAACCCCGGTTTGTGCCATTTTGGCCCGGCGATGTCTGGAATGAGACGCATCGTGTGCCTTGGGGCGGCGAAGGCACTTTGGACAACGTGTATTTTCAATTACCTATCGCGCAGGAGAGAATGGCACTGCGGTTGCTCCTAGAAGGACAGTTTTGCTACGGCGCACCCGAACTTGGGGGCGCTACCTAGGAACCTCCTTTCGCGGACTGACGTGCTGGGCTAGGGAGTCCGGATCCCTGGCCCAGCGGACTTTTTGCAGCTCGCACGACCGTTCTAGCGGCGAAACCTTCCCATCACTTCCGCCTGCGCCAGCACATGTCCCTTCATGGCCTTCTCGACCTCTTTCTTGGTAGCGCCGGGCTGGAGGTTGAGCTGGGTATCGAGCGCGTACAGCTTGAAGTAATAACGGTGCGGGTTTCCCGGGGGAGGACAGGGGCCGCCGTAGCCGATCCTGCGAAAGTCGTTGGTTCCCTGACGACCGCCGCCGGGGACTTCCTCCGATTTGGGCACGCCTTC
Source organism: Terriglobales bacterium (assembly GCA_036001865.1). GTDB lineage: Bacteria > Acidobacteriota > Terriglobia > Terriglobales > Acidobacteriaceae > DASYTX01. The sequence goes on along the minus strand of DASYTX010000034.1, from coordinate 11,666 downwards.
CTGCAATTGGCGGGCGCTGGCGGACAGGTCGTAGGCTACCCAGTGCACCCAGGTGCCGACGGGCGCGTCAGGATCATCGGCGATCAGGGCAAAGCTCTGGGTTCCGGCGGGCGGTTCGCTCCAGGTGAGCGGAGGAGAGACGTCAGGACCTTCGCAAGTGTACTTCTTGGGGATGTCGCCGCCAGCTTGGAATGCGGTTGTCTTGACGGTGAAGTTCACGGCGCTCCTTCCTGCCGCCAGTGGCGAACTCAAGATCAGGAACATGGCCGGGGAAACCGCCAGCGACATGGGCAACAACAGAACTAGATGAACGGCGCGCATCAGGATGTTTTTGCGCTGCGAAGTTTAAGGCGCGTTCAGCGCGCATGTCCAGCGCAAGACATCGCCCGCCGCTGGAACGTTGTTGGCGCTGGTTTATAATCAAAGAAGTTCCGGCGAAACCGCCGGATTTTTCAGAAGGCCATGATCCGATTCCTGCAAACACCCTCGAAAGCCAAGAAGGTCCTTCTTGGGGCGATGCTGCTGTTCATCTGCATCGGGCTGCTCGTCTACCTGATACCTGGGGGGAGCGCCTTCGGCTTCGGCACCAGCGAGCCCGGAGTGCTGGCCACTATTGGAGACCAGCAATTGCGGGTTGCGGAGGTGCAATTCCGTGCCCGCCAGGTGGCCCGCCAGCGCGGCTATCCCCAGCAATTCATACCATTTCTGACACAGCAGACTGCCGAGCAGATGATCCTGCAAAAGGCACTGCTGAGCGAGGGGGCGCGGCTAGGCCTGCGGGTCAGCAACGAGGAACTCATCGACGAGTTGCACAGCGGAGCTTTCGGCCGCCAACTCTTTCCCGACGGTAACCCCATCAGTGAGGCCGCCTACGAGGCCTTCGTCCAGCAGTCGTTCAACATGAGCGTTGCTCAATTCGAGCAGGAGTTGAAAGACGCCCTGTTGATCCGCAAGCTCGCGGAGCTGGTGCAGGACGGAGTGATGGTTTCCGAGGAGGAGATCAAGCAGGAATACGTGCGCGGGAACACCAAGGTCAAGCTGGAGTATGCCGTCCTCTCCCTCGAAGGTCTGATGCAGCAGATCAAACCCGGCGAAGCGGAACTGAAGGCCTACTTCGACAAGAACGAGGGCCGCTATGCCAACGCGATCCCCGAGAAGCGCAAGGTCAAGTACGTGGTCATCGACCGCGGCAAGCTGGCCGACCAGGCGCCAGCCGACCGGCAAGACTTGCAGAGGTACTATGACCTGCGCCGCGACCAGTTCCGGGTACCAGAAGAGGTCAACGTTCGCCACATTCTCATCAAGACGCCGCCTCCGGGGCCGGACGGCAAGGTTGATCCCAAGGCTGTGGAGACCGCCAGGAACAGGGCCCATGATGTTCTGAAGCAGCTCAAGGCGAGTGCAGATTTCGCCAAGCTGGCCGCGGCACTCTCCGACGACCCTGGCAGTAAAGACAACGGCGGTTCCCTCGGCTGGATCGGCCGCGGACGCACGGCCGCAGAGTTCGAGAAGACCGCCTTCTCGCTTTCCAAGGGCCAGCTCAGCGACTTGGTGCAGACCACGTTCGGATTCCACATCATCCGCGTTGACGAAAAGCGGAGCGCCCGCCTGCAGACGCTGGATGAGGTGACAGCCACCATCGAACCGCTGGTCCGCCAGGAGAAGGCGGCGCGCATGGCGGACAGCCTGGCCGACACGCTACGTACCCAGGCGCGTACCAGCAGCCTGGAGCAGGCGGCCGCACGCAACGGTCTGCAGGTGGTCGAGACCGACTTCATCGCGCGCAACGACGCGCTGCCCGGCCTGGGCGTCAATCCCGGCTTCATGGAAGAAGTTTTTGCCGCGCGCGAGAAGTCCCCGGCACAACTGACCACCATCCAGCAGGGATATGCGCTGTTCGAAGTCACCGCGGTCAAGCCGCCCACCAAACCAACCTTTGAACAAATGCGTGACCGGGTGGCAGGGGAGTTCAAGCAAGAACGCGCCGCGGCCATGCTGCAGCAGAGGACCCAGGAGCTCTCCGACCGTGCCCGCGCCCAACATGACCTGAAGAAAGCTGCGCAGGAAATGGGCGCCAAGGTGAAGACCAGCGAGTTCGTCAGCCACGATGGCCAGGTTCCCGATCTCGGCGCCATGAATGGGCCGGCGGCGGTGGCCTTTTCCATGAAGCCCGGGGAGATCAGCGGTCCCATCAGTCTGGGCAACAGCGGTGCCGTGCTCTCGGTGTTCGACCGCCAGGAGCCCAGCCTGGAAGCGCTTTCAGGATCGCGCGAGCAGGTCCGTGAAACCATGCTGCAGCGCAAGCGCACCGAGGTGATGGAGCTGTTTGCCAGCAACCTGCGCAAGCGCATGGAGGAAGAGGGCAAGATCCGCTACAACAAGGAAGAGAGGGAGCGCATCTTCAACCCGCGCGCTGGGGCCGCAGGTTTCTGAGCAAGCGCGCCGAAAACGAAGGCGGTTCCTAGGGCTGGTGAGGACATGTCCAGGTCGAGGAACTGGCCGCACCGACCATGTCCTTTGAACGAGCCTCAGGAATCCTGCTGCATCCCACGTCCTTGCCTTCACGAGGAGGTATCGGCGACCTTGGCCCCGCGGCCTACGAGTTTCTCGATTTTCTTGCCGCCGCTAAGCAAAGCCTCTGGCAGGTGCTGCCGCTGGGTCCGGCGGGGTATGGCAACTCGCCTTATTCCGGCACCTCCGCCTTTGCCGGGAACCCGCTGCTGATCAGCCTGGAGCGGCTGGCGGAGCGCGGCTGGATCGCAGCAGATCGCCTGGTATCTCTACCTATCGACGTTTCCGCCATCGATTACGACCGGGTTCGTGCCATCAAGCTGCCGCTCCTCCGTGAGGCGGCGAGAAATTTTCTAGGTTGCGCTGGATCAGATGACCGTGCGCGCTTCCACCGCTTCTGCCAGGAAAACGGGTGGTGGCTGGAAGACTTTGTGCTTTTCGACTCCTTGCGGGAGCAGCACAATTACCAGAGTTGGAACCGATGGCCGCGCGGGCTGGCGCGGCGAGAGCCGGAAGCGCTGGAGCAGGCGCGCCGCGACCTGGCCGGCGAGCTAGACATCGGCCGCGTGCTGCAGTTCGCCTTCTTTGAGCAGTGGCGGGCACTGCATCGCCGCTGCGCTCAGTTCGGCATCCGAGTCATCGGCGACGTGGCCATCTTCGTTAGCTACGACAGCGCCGATGTGTGGACCTACCCCGAGCTCTTCTATCTCAACGATGAATTGGAGCCGTCCGTGGTGGCGGGCGTGCCGCCGGACGCTTTCAGCGCAACCGGACAACGCTGGGGAAATCCGCTGTACCGTTGGGACGTGCTCAAAGCCCGCGGCTACGACTGGTGGGTGCGGCGGCTGCGATGGGCGCTTTACACCTGTGACATCCTTCGTCTCGACCACTTCCTCGGCTTCGAGCGCTACTGGGAAATCCCGGCCCACGAACCCACTGCTGTCCACGGCCGCTGGGTGGAAGGACCTAAAGACGATCTCTTCCAGGCCATCCGCCGCGATGCCGGCCAATTGCCGTTCATCGCCGAGGACCTCGGGCTGGTGACGCCGGAGGCGCGGGCGCTGCGCCAGCGACTGAGCATCCCCGGCATGAAAGTTCTGCAGTTCGCCTTCGGCGACAGGGGTTCGCACATCTACCTGCCTCACCATTATGAGCCCCACAGCGTGGTCTACACCGGCACTCACGACAACGACACTACGGTGGGCTGGTGGCAGACGCGGGATGACCACCAGCGCAACCAGATCCTAGCCTATGTAGGGGATGATCCCAGCAGAATACACTGGGCGTGCATACGGGTGGTGGAAGCATCGGTCGCTGAATTGTGTGTCATTCCTTTGCAGGACGTGCTTGGTTTGGGAAACGAGGCGCGCATGAACGTCCCCAGCCAGCCCGATGGCAACTGGGCCTGGCGCTTCGCGCCGGGTGCGCTGACCGCAGAACTGGCAGCTCGTTTGGCCGCACTGACCGAAATCTGCGACCGCGACCGTCCGGCTTCAGCGGCCCACGAGCAGCGCCACGGGGAAATGCGCGAAGATTTCGCGGCATAGCAGGGACGGCGAAGTGCTCGGCTGCAGACGCTCGCCGGTGAAGACATTCTCATATTCGGCAACGGCGCTGGGCACAATCACCAACTGTGTGTTTTGCCAGATGTCACCAACAGGCGCGCGAGGTTCACCGCCCGTCAGCTTGTGCACCAACCGAGGCACAGCAACGATTACTGTTTCTAATCCGTGCGTTCGGGCAAACGCGCACACATGCTCCTGCTTGGCGCCGGCGGCGTAAAGCGGAACGTAACCGCCTGACTGGAACAACTCCGCCCGTTCTCGCCTTGCGCACAGGGCACGCATGGTGGTCCACAGCTTGATCCGGCCATCCTGAAAGGTGCGCACCAGATCGTCGCATAGTGCTACCAGATCGCCGGATACACCTGCCGTCTTCAATTCCGCCTGCAAGCGCTTGCGCAGCTCAAAATCCACCGGCCGGCGATTGTCGGGATCAACTAGGCTAAAGTCCCAAATCTCGTTGCCCTGGTAAGAATCGGGTACCCCGGGAGACGTGATCTTCAGCAGGGTTTGCGATAGAGAATTCATGGCCCCAAAGAAAGCCAAAATGGGCGTGAACTTCTCCAGGTCCCCAAGGAATCGATTGGGCCGGCCCTGCGTCTCTGGAGTGAGGATGCGAGCGATGAAGGTCTCGAGCGCCTCCACGTACTCCGGGTTGGGATTGATCCAGCTCACGTTGACCTTGGCCTCGTGAACGGCCTTATACATGTACTGCTGGATGCGGCCGATGTATTGCTCGCGCGCGGCCTGGTCCGGAATTTCCCAGGGCCAGGTCCCCAACAGCGTCTGATAGAGCAGGTACTCCTCGTTGTAGTCTGGGACGGTGCGGCCGTCGCTGATAACGCTTTTCTTGGCACGGTTCAACCGCCGCCAGCGCATCACCACTAGCCCCCACTGTTTGGGGATCTCGGAGAGCACGTTGATGCGCGCGCGCACGTCCTCGCTGCGCTTGCTATCGTGCGTGGAGCTGGCCAGCAGGGAGAATGGCCATGTTTCCAAGCGGCGCAAGTTCTCGCGGTGGAAGTCGTCGACCGAGACGCCGAACTGCTTGGGGCTGCCGCCAACCTCGTTCACCGAGACCAGCCGGTTGTAGACGTAGCAGGCCGTGTCCTCCAGCCCCTTGGCCATGACTGGACCGGTGAGTTGTTGGAACTTGAGAGTGAAGAAGAGGCGCTTGCGGTAGCTGTCAGTCCAATGGTTGGTGTCGCCCACCTTCAGCAGTAGTATGTCGCGCAGGAAGTCGAACACCGCGGCGGGCATGCTGGGGTTGCGGCGCTTGGCCCAGGCAATCGCCTCCTGAATGTATCCGCGGTCGCGCTCGGAAATTTCGCCGCGCTCGTCGATGTAAGTGCGGTAAACCGGGAAGCAGGCGGCGGTTTCGCGGATGGCGTCGGCCAGCGCCTTGCGGGTGAAGTCGCGCGCCCGGCGGTCGGTGCTGGAGATCTCGTCCGCCATGTGGGTCAACACCGTGACCTCGCTCGCCAGGGCGCTCTGCATGATGCGCTTCTTGCTCTCGTAGATCAGGGTGTCAACGTCAGGGACTTCTCCTACAAAGCGCCGATAGAGATTGGTAAACGCGCGGAGATTGCGCTGGTCGATAAATAGCCCGTTGACCAGATTAGCGAACTCGTAGCCGGAGGTGCCATCCACGGGCCACTCCGTGGGCAGCTCTTCCCCCGGCTCCAGGATCTTTTCCACCAGCACGTACAGGGGGGCGCGGCGGAACATCCAATCGTGCTGGCCGAAAATCTCCTGCACTTCCGTTTCGATGCCGTTCTCTGCCATCGGCGGGATGGGTTCTGGCCCACAGCACTGACTGGCGGCGTAGAGCATCTGTAATCGCGTCAAGTATTGCCGCGGGTTGAGCAGGCCGTCAGGATGGTCGATTCGCAGCCCGCTGACGCTGCCATCGGCCAGCAGCCTGCGGATCAGCCGGTGAGTTGCGGCGAACACCTTGGGGTTTTCCATGCGCAGGCCGACGAGATCGTTGATGTCGAAGAAGCGGCGGTAATTGATCTCCTCCGCCGAGACGCGCCAATGCGCCAAGCGGTAAGCCTGTGCTTCCAGGAGCCTGTGCAGGGCATCGAAACTGCGGCTGTTGCCCGGTTCGCCATTACAGATCTTCACCGCCTCATCGACCAGCGCCTTGACCGCTGGCGAGCGTTCCACCAGCGCTGCCAATTGCTGATTCAGTACCGGGACCTGTTGGCGACGCTGCTCCGCAACCTCAGGGTCGGTGGTGGTGTGGGGCGGCAGGTTGCGATAGCCGCGCAGGATCTCCTCCAATTCGGAGATAGCCTGGAGACCCTCGCCGTTGCTGGCGACGGGGCGAGCGCGCAGGTCGCCCAACGGCTCGAAAATCAGCGGCACTGTCTGCGGATCCACCGGCAGGTGCTTGTCGTAATACCTCATGAAGAACCGGCCGTTCTCGTAATGCAGTGCGATGCGGCCCTGCTCCAATTCCTCGCCGTATTGGTCGCCGAGAATGGGTAGCAACACTTTGCCGCGCAGTTCAATTTTCAGTGGATACCAGTCAATATCAAAGAAGTCGGCGAACTGTGACGCCTGTCCGTTCTCCAGCACGTCCTGCCACCAGGGATTGGTGCCATGGCCGACGCCCATGTGGTTGGGCACCATGTCCAACACCAAGCCCATGTCGCGCGACTTCAGTTCGGAGACGAAATCGCGGAAGTCCTGCTCGCTGCCGATCTCGGGGTTGATCGCGTTGTGGTCGGTGATGTCGTACCCGTGCAGGCTGCCGGGGCGGGCCTTCAGAATGGGCGAAGCGTAGCAGTGGGTGACGCCGAGCTCGTGCAGGTAGGCAACCAGGCCTCGGGCGTCTTCAAAACGGAAAGCGCGGTGGAACTGTAGGCGGTAAGTCGCCAGTGGGCGGCCCTCGTGCTTGCGCGCCGCAAGCCGGTCTAGACACTCCGCCAAACCGCTGGCTTCCGCGACAAGCGCGGCAGACTGAGAGCGCATCCCGGGATTAGATGCAGAGGACATAGCTGCGACCTAGCGCCGGCCTTTAAGTCCGCAAGGCTGGGTGTTACTCCGGTGGGCTTGGCCGCACCGTGCAGGCGGCGCCGGGCATTCCGCTGTTCTCGAAGTAGGCCTTCATGTCAGCCCCCAACCGTGTCAGCTCTTCTTCCGACATCAGTTGCTGACACAACTCGAACAGTTGCCGCTCCTCGGTGCGAATGTGTTGTGACAGCGTCGCGACGAATGCTCGCAAGGTCGTCGCATCGAGCTGCCCGCGTTCCGCACGCGCAAAGAAGCCGCGCAGCACGGTGTGTTCCCTCAGCAATTGCACGATCAGTGCGTCTAACGCGCCGTGCTTCTTGGCAGAGGGAAAGAGCAGCTTCTCTTCGGCCTCGAAGTGAAAGCGAATCTCGCTGGCGAAAGCCTTCACAATCTCTTCCTGCCAAGCCCCAAGATTGCCGCCACCGGACGCGAGATCGCGTTCGATGCGGACACACAGCGCCAACGCGTGCTGGTGCTGGTGCGAAAGCGGCACGAGGCTCTTGTCACGGAGCATTGGTCTACTTGCTTTCCTGCGCCCGCCCGATAAGGAACCTGCGCTGGCACTCGCGTGCCGCGTTGCGCAGGCTTTCAAATTCTCGCAGCTCCCGCAGGCTGGCCAGCAGCGGATCCAGTTCCAAGGCGCTGTACGAACAATAATTCTTGGCGATGGCCCGCTGCAGCAGCCGTACGGCAAGCTCGCGATTGCCGCAGAACGCCATCATCGAGGCTTGGTGATACTGCAACTCGGGATCGCGCAGATCGAGCAGTGCAGCCACCATCTTCGGGTCGATGTTGTGGGCGTCCCAATTCGCCGCCGGATCCAGGCACTGTTGCAGGAGGTTGCCAAACCACACCGCGTTGTTGGTCATGATGCGCGCGTACTTCAGTGCTTCTTCGATCCTGCCATCGCGCAGCAGCATCGCCGGCCGCAGATTGCGTGAGAACTCCGATCCCGCATCCAGCCTGAGGTAGTCGAGCGCCCTCTCGGTCTTTCCCAGTTGAATAAAAGGAATGGAACAGGAGCGAAAACCCTGGTTGTCGGGGTCGAGTGACAGCGCAAGGTCGCACTCCGCGGTGGCCTGGTTGAGGAAGCCCGCATAGCGCATTATGTAGGCCAGGGTGAAATGCGCTTCTGCGTTGTCCGGTCGGCGCTTGAGCAGCTCGCGCGCTTGCTGGAACGCCTTGCTGAGATCGCCGCGCTCCACCCGGTTCTGCGTTAGCTGGGCGGAGGCGGAGATGAGGTTGGGATCGAGCGCCAGCGCCCGCTCGAAGGCCGCATCGGAACGCCGCAATACCTCTTCGCCGCCCCCGGAATACGAAGCGTCGAAGTAATAACGCCGGCCCAGCGCCTCCCACGCGGGCGGGTACGTGGGATCGAGTTTTACCGCCCGCTCCAGCAGAGTGATGGCTTGCTTATTCGGTGCCGGATCGTCACTGATCGCGGCGCTGCGCAGATAAAGGTCGTAGGCCTCGGAATTCTTAGGACGAGTGGCGGTCTCGATGGTGCCGGAAGCGCCCAGGGCTGGAAGCAGTCCCACGCGCACCTGGGACGCCAGCTGCTCCCGCAGGGCGAGCAGGTCCGCAGCAGGAGCCGTCAAGCGTGTCTGCCATAGCAGGCGATTGGTGGGTACCTGGATAGCTTCCAGGGTGACCATCAACTGATCGCCTTCGCGGACATAGTGACCGGTCACCACGTTGGCGACGCGCAGGTTGCGCCCTGCTTTCCGCGGGTCCACTTTGCGGCCGGCGTACTCCCGGGTTGCCGAGGAAGGTCGGATCTCGAGCGAGCGACTGTAGGTCAGGACTGTCGATATCTCGTCGGCCAGCGCGAAACTGAGATAGTCGGCGGTTGGCTCCGATCCCAAGTTCTGCAACGGAAGGACGGCAATGCTGTTGTTGGGCGCTGGCCCGGAGACCACGACCTTACCGTGGCGCGCCCACCATACGGTGATTGCCAGCAGAACGGCGGCGAGCAGCCCCGCGATCCCGAGCTGGATGTAGGTATGCCGCAGGCTGCGGCTGCGGAAGGTCTTGGTGGCTCGCGAAAGACGGGCGGGTTCAGACGCGCTTCCTGCTCTGATCTCGTTCTTCAATGCCTGGAGATCGTCACGGAGCGCGGCGGCAGTCTGGTAGCGGTTCTCGCGCCGCTTTTCCAGCGCCTTGCCCACTACCGCTTCGAAGCCCTCAGGGAGCAGGGGATTCAGCGACAGCGGCGAGACCGGTTTTTGGGTCAGGATGGCGTCCAGCGTCAACAGCCGATTGCTGGCCACGAACGGCTTACGCCCGGTGGCAATCTCGTACAAGACCACACCCAGGGAAAAGATGTCGCTGCGCGCATCCAGCTCCTCCCCGCGCACCTGTTCCGGCGACATGTAAACCGTGGTACCGGCGATGACGCCGGCGGCGGTCAGTTCGCTTTCCGGGCTGGGCAGTGGCGTCGCCCGGCGCGTTCCTGCGGACGCACCCACGTGCTGCAGGGCCAGTTCCGGCTCAGGCGCCAGCTTGGCCAAGCCGAAGTCCAGGATCTTCGCCTGCCCCCGCCGGGTGATGAAGATGTTCCCCGGCTTGATGTCGCGGTGAATGATGCCTTGGTTTTGGGCGGCGTCGAGGGCGTCGGCCACTTGGATGCCGATGTCCAGGATGGCCTCGAACCTAAGCCGCCGACCGTGCATGCGCTGCTGGAGGCTTTCGCCCTCGAGCAGCTCCATCACGATCACGGGCGCGCCCTTGTCCTCCTCGATTCCGTGGATGACGCAGATGTTGGGATGGTTAAGTGAGGAGGCGGCGCGAGCTTCACGCTCAAAGCGCTCCAGGGAGGCGCTGTCGCCGAAAAGCGTATCGGGGAGAAATTTCAGGGCGACGCGGCGGCCCAGCCGCAGGTCTTCCGCCTCATAGACCACTCCCATGCCGCCCCCGCCCAGCTTCTCGAGCACGCGATAGTGGGAAATGGTCTGTCCAATCAAGGTGGAAGGTCTCCACGGCCCTCCCGCATGGTAGGGCGCGCATAATGGGCAAGTCAACGAATCGCCCTTCCATCTATTTGACACCGCAAAGGTAAGCCCTGATCGCTTGCCGGCCAGCTAAACTTGCGGATGTTTGGCAGGTAAACAACGACCGCGCCGCCTTCCTGAAGCTTCTCTGGAGCACGACCTCGCGCAACTGGAAGAGTTGAAGACGCGATTCGCTTCAGGGACGGGAATGCAGGTGGAGCGGCTCCTTCGGCGGTTGGCCGCGAGGGAGTTCCCCGACGCGGCCGCCCTCATCCGTTTCCATGACTCCCTGCTGTTCATTCGTGCCCATCCTCATGGCCCGGCTGTGTTACGGCAGTCAGAACAGTTGCTGGGGTCCTTCGCGCAACGCGTTGAGCATCTGCGATCGGCTGGTGCCGACATGTCGCCCTTTGAGCCGGAAACGGTTTCCGGCATCGCCGGTACCCGCATCGAGGACACGCTGAACTACGACGTTACGCGCCGGCTCGCACGCCGCTTTCCTAAACATGTTTCTATCGACTGGGCCAGCTACGACAGTGAAGCCCGCCTAGCCGCGACGCTTTCGCGGTTCATCCCCTTGCTCGAAGAGGACTCGCTGGTAGAGGCCGACGTCCCCTACGGCCGGTGGCTGGGAGCCGCCCGCGGCAAGGTCACGGACATTGAATGGCTGCTGCGGCGCTTCGAGCAGTTGCCCTTGTCGCAAAAGCAAAGAGCAGAGTTGTTCGAGTCGCTGCAACTGCCCATCCGTTGGGAGCTGGACCACCTGCGCGCCACCCGGACCCTCGGCCGGCGAACGTCACGCGCGATCTTCTACCACCATGGCCCCCTCATCCAGCGCAAGGAAGTTTCTCTAGAGAAGGAGCTGAGTTCGCCGCCGCTGCCGGTCGAAAGACTTTCTCGCCGCCAGGGCGAAGCGATCATCGACTTGGTACGCGAGGCGCTGGCCGTGCGCTATCGCGAACTCTGGGGCACGACGCGCGGCGATCCGACAAGCGTATTGCGGGCCGCGGTAGGACGTGGGGTTGAGATCTTTCTCTGGGGGCTGCCGCCAGAGCTGCGCCTGCCTCTGCGTGCCTATTGGGCCGGGTTCACGCTGAAGAACGGTGTGCCCATCAACTACATCGAAGCCATTGGCCTCTTCGAGTGGGTCGAGATCGGCTTCAACACCTTCTACGCTTATCGCGACGGCGAGACGGCTTGGATTTTCGCCAAAGTTCTGCGCCTGCTCCGTCAGCTTCTCAACGTCAGTTGTATTTCCGTCTATCCCTACCAGATTGGGTTGGGCAACGAGGAGGCCATCCAGTCGGGCGCTTTCTGGTTCTATCGCAAGCTGGGCTTTCGACCCGGATGCCCAGACCTTCTGAAACTCACTGGAAGGGAAGAAAGGAAGATCGCAGCCAATCCCCAGTACCGGACCCCCGCGCGCATCCTGCGACGGCTGGCCACCGGTCACATCTTCTACGAACTGCCTGACGCCCAGCGCGGCGCGTGGGACAGCTTCTCAATGCGCAAGATCGGCTTGGCCGTGAACCGCCTCATGGGCGAACGGTTCGGGGGCGATGCCGGCAAGTTCCGCGCCGCC
>DASYTX010000033.1:0-8866 GCA_036001865.1 Terriglobales bacterium | reverse complement strand
GCCAGCCGAGCGGCCGTAACATCAATGAGAATTGCGGCGCGCTGCATCCGGAAGTGGTAGCGCGGGCGGTGGTTGGGGCCGGCGCTGATGTCGGGATCACCTTCGACGGCGATGCCGACCGTGCGCTCTTCGCCTCGGCCGACGGCAAGGTCGTTAACGGTGACGGCATCCTTTTGCTCGCCGCCCGCGAACTCAAAGCTCGTGGCGCGCTCGCGGGCAACACCGTAGTCGCCACCACCATGTCGAACATGGGGCTGGAGGCGGCGCTCCGCGGTCATGGTATTCGCATGCTGCGCGCTCAGGTCGGCGATAAGTATGTGCTGGAAGAAATGCAAAAGACTGGCGCGACTCTAGGCGGCGAGCAGTCCGGGCACATCATCTTCCGCGATGGTGACGCCACCACCGGTGACGGCCTGCTTACTGCGCTGCGCCTGCTCGAAATCATCGGGCGCAGCGGACGCTCACTGGCTGACTTGGTGAGCGAACTCAAGGTCTTTCCCCAGACCATCAAGAACGTGCGCGTGCGCGAGAGAAGGCCGTTGCTGGAAATCCCCGAAGTCGCCCGCGCTATCCGCGAGGCCGAGCAGGCACTGGATGGCAATGGCCGCGTGGTGGTGCGCTATTCCGGTACTGAAGCGCTGGCGCGAGTGATGGTGGAGGCAGAGACTGAGGACCGCATGAATTTCTTCGCCGATTCCATCGCCGCCGCCATTCAGAGAGCTCTGGGCTTGTAGCGCCGGTCCCAGCGGTTGTTCCGGCGAGCGTCTCGCCCGCATGCTTTATCCTTACTGGCGTGATCGCCCTCAGCCCCACCGACCGCCTCTTCGCCCTCACCGGTGCCGGCATCAGCGCGGAGAGCGGGCTGCCGACCTTCCGCGGGATGAATGGCATCTGGCGCACCTATCGCGTGGAAGACGTGGCCTCAGCCGACGCCTGGCAGCGCGATCCCACGTTGATCTGGGAGTTTTACTCCGAGCGTCGGCGGAAGCATCAGACGGTCGAGCCTAATCCGGGGCACTACGCCCTGGCACGGCTGGAGCAGGAGATGGGCGACCGCTTCTTCCTGTGCACGCAGAACGTGGATCGGCTGCATGAGCTGGCGGGCTCAGGCAGGCTGGTGCACATGCACGGAAAGATTTTCCAGAGCCGCTGCGAGCGCGACTGCGGGCGCCCGCCCTTCGATGATGATTGGACCTACGATGGCAAGTCGGGCATACCGCGCTGCGACTGCGGCGGCAAGGTGCGCCCACACATCTGCTGGTTCGGCGAGATGCCTTATGAGATGGACCGCATCTACATCGAGCTGGAGCGCTGCACCGTTTTTCTAGCCGCCGGAACGTCAGGCGTGGTGTACCCGGCGGCGGCGTTCGTCAACCACGCCCGCGCGCGGGGCTGCGTGCGTACCTACTACGTCGGCCCGGAAGAGCCCGCTAACCGTGCCTACTTCGACGCGGTGTTCCTCGGGCCTTCCGGTGAGCTGCTGCCCAAGCTGTTCGAATTCGCCGCACGTGATCTCACCGCCGAGCACGCCGAGTCCGCCGAGAACAGGAAACGAGGATCGTAAGACCTCAGACCATTCCTCGCGCCCTCTGCGTCTTCGGCGGTAAAAAAGACTAATCCAGATCCCGCCAGTTCGGCCCCACACCCAGCTCCGCGACCAGTGGAACTTTCAGTTTGTAGACGTTCTGCATCTTGTCCAGCACCAGCGTGCGCAGGTCTTCAACTTCGCTCTCGGGAGCTTCAAAGACCAGTTCGTCGTGCACCTGCAGTGTCATCCGCGAACGCATTTTCCGCCGCTCGATCTCGGCGTCGATGCGGATCATGGCCAGCTTGATGAGGTCGGCGGCGGTGCCTTGAAGCGGGGTGTTCATGGCGGTGCGCTCCGCGAAGCCGCGCATGTTGGGGTTAGGACTGTTGATGTCGGGAATAGGACGGATGCGGCCGAACAACGTGCGTACCTTCTGCTCGCGGCGGCATTCCTCCAGCGTGCGGTCAAGATAGGCGCGGACTTTGGTGTAAGTCCTGAAATAATTCTCGATGAACTGCTTGGCCTCGCGGTGCTCGATGCCGAGTTGCTGCGAGAGGCCAAACGGCGATAGCCCATAAACGATGCCGAAGTTGACGGCTTTGGCGCGGCGGCGCTGCTCGGCATCAACCATCAGCGGCGGAGTGCCGAAGACGCGGGAGGCGGTGAGGGTATGGATGTCGTCGCCGCGGCGGAAGGCTTCGATCAGCAGCGAGTCGTCAGAGAAGTGCGCCAGCAGGCGCAGCTCGATCTGCGAGTAGTCGGCGGCCACCAGGACGTGACCGGGCTCGGCGATGAAGGCGGCGCGGATCTCGCGCCCCAGTTCGGTGCGTATAGGAATGTTCTGCAGGTTGGGATTGCTCGAGGCCAGTCGCCCCGTCGCCGTTCCTACTTGATTGAATGTGGTATGCAGCCTGCCCGTGCAAGGATTCAGCAGCACCGGCAGCGCATCGACGTAGGTTGACTTGAGTTTCGAAAGCTGCCGGTACTCCAGCACCAGCCGCGGGACCTCGTGATCCGCGGCCAGCTCCTCCATCACGTCCACCGCGGTCGAGATGGTCTTGCCCTTGCCGTACTTCACCGGTTTAGGGAGCTTGAGCTGGTTGAACAGCACGTCGCCCAACTGCTTGGGCGAATTAATGTTGAACTCCTGTCCCGCCAGTTGGTGGATCTTGCGGGCCACAACGTCGCACTCCCGCTCCAGTCGTGTGGACATCGTGGCCAGCACGTCGCGATCGATCTTTACGCCGGCTTTCTCCATGCGCGCCAGCACGGGGACGAGCGGCAGGTCGATCTCCTCGTACACGCGCATCAACCCTTCGGCCTCGACTTCTTCGCGCAGCGCGGCGGCAATTCGACCGGTCACATCCGCAGCTTCGGCCAGCGATCCCGAGAGCTTGAGGTTGAAGCGCCGCAGGGCGACATCGGCGGGTCCATGCGTGGCGTACGTCGGATCCAATAGGTACGAGTAGAGCATGGGCTCGTCGCGCACGCCGGCCAGCGCGATGCCGCGCGGCTCCAGTACATGCATCGCCAACTTGTAATCGTGAACGGCCTTGGACACCGCCGGATCGGCAAGCGCGGCCTTCAACTTCTCGGCGGCCGCGCTCTCCTCGAGCGCCACCGTCAGCGCCTTGCCGGGCGCCGCTGAGATTGCGATCTTGCCCGCAGGGACCACGGTCCCGGGCGCAAGCGATGGTGGAACCAGCGGCAGGGTGCCGGCTTCGATTTCTTCCTCGTCCTTGCTCACCGATGCTGCGGTCGCGAACTCCAGCGCCACGGCCAGGGCCCTGTCCTTCTTTACCGCCCCGAGTGCCTTGTCCACGTCGGCGGCCGACTTGGCCTCCGAGTACTCCGTGCTTTCAACCGCAATGCTGGGCACAAAATCCTTGACCAGCGACGTGAACTCCAGCTCGGTAAAGAGCTGGCGGAGGGCTTCAGCGTCGGGCTCGCCGGCGCGCATCGAGTCGAGATCGAGCTCGACGGGAACGTTGCTCTCGAGCGTCGCCAGCTCCTTGCTCATCAGGATGACTTCGCGGTTGTTGAGCAGCGACTCGCGATAGGTCTTTTTCTCAACTTCTTCTGCGTGCGCCAGCGCCTGCTCCACCGAACCGAAGCGTCGAATCAGCTCGACCGACCCTTTATCGCCGATTCCCGGAGCGCCGGGGATGTTGTCGATGGCGTCGCCGCGCAGCGCCATGACGTCCACCACCTGCTCAGGACGGACGCCGAGGATCTCTTCCACCTTGGCGGCATCGCAGATGAGGTTGTCCTTGGGCGGATTGAGCACGCAGATGCGGTCATCGACGAGCTGCAGCATGTCCTTGTCGCTCGAGACGACAAACACGCTGCGGCCCTGCGCCGCGGCTTTGCGCGCGAGGGTGCCGATGACGTCATCGGCTTCGTAGCCCGGATATTCGAGCATGGGGATGCGATAGGCTTCCAGCGCGCGCCGGATGTAAGGAAGCTGCTGTGCCAGATCGGGCGGCATCTCCTTGCGGTTGGCCTTGTAGCCGCCATAGGCACGTTCGACAAAAGTCTGCGACTTGATATCAAACTTGCGGACGGATGAAATGGCCGCCGCCTGCTGGTCGCGGAACGTAGGCGCGGCCACGTCGAAAACGGCAGCCAAATACTGCGGGCTGAAGTCGGCGCGCAGCTTGCGCAGCATGTTGACGAACACGTAGGTCGCCGCCGTGGGAACCCCGGTGCGGGTGGACATCGGCCGTTGCCGGGCCATGGCGTGATAGGCGCGGAAGATGAACGACATGGTGTCGATCAGGAAGATGGCGTCGGCAGCAACCTTCGCCGGCGACTTGGCCGCCACCGGCGGCGCCGGCGCTTCCAGCGTCTTGGCACCGGAAATACGGGATTTGGGCTGCTTGGGAGACAACAAGAAATTTTATCAGCCCAGGCACAGCCTCGCAGGTTGACCGCAGCCGCGGCCTGCGCGTACAAGGAGCGCATGGCTCGCGAGCACGTTACAAGGAGCAAGGTTGGATTGGCGGAAGCGCTCCAGCAACTACCGACGCCTGACGGCAAGCGCTTTGCAGAACTCTTCCGCCACGGCAGCTTGGAGGTCGAGATCTTCGCCCCGCGCGGTGTCGATGCCCAGAAGCCGCACACCCGCGACGAGGCCTACATCGTGGTGAGCGGGCAGGGAACGTTCTTCATCGCGGGAAAACGGGAACGCTTCGACGCGGGTGATTTCCTCTTCGCCCCCGCTGGCGTGGAGCACCGCTTCGAAGACTTCAGCGACGACTTTGTGGTGTGGGTCCTGTTCTACGGTCCGGAGGGCGGCGAGCGAGCGTAGAGGTCGGCTCCGCGCAGCCCGCTGAGCTTCGCGGCATCCAATCGGATATGCCTTTGAAGGTCCGCGTCTATTCTGACTACGTCTGACCGTACTGCTTCCTGGCGGAGGCTCCGCTAGAAGAAGCCGCGCGGGGCAAGGACGTGGAATTCGAGTGGCTGCCGTTTGAGTTGCGGCCCTATCCCAATCCCACGCTGCGGCCCGAAGGCGAGTACTTGCAGCGCGCCTGGCGCGACTCGGTGTACCCGCTTGCGGAGAAGCTCGGCGTGGACATTCGCCTGCCCCAGGTCTCACCCCAGCCCTACACGCACCTCGCGCACGAAGGCATGCTCTTTGCCAAGGAGCACGGCAAGGCCAACGAGTATAACCACGCTGTCATGAAGGCCTTCTTCCAGAAGAGCGAGGACATCGGCAACCCTGACGTGCTGGCGCGGATCGCCGGTGAAGTGGGGCTCAACGAGGAAGAATTCTGCCGAGCGCTGGAAAATCCCCGCTATCGCCAAACGCACCATCAACTCCTTCGCGAGGCTTATGAACTAGGCATCACGGCCGTGCCTACCTTCTTCATAGGACGCCGGCGGCTCCAGGGGCTTTATCCCAAGGAAGTCCTGGGCGAGATCATCGAGGAAGAGCTCAGCGCTTTCAATCAATAGTTAGGCTTCTGCGTCTGCCGCAACGCTACGGCGAAGCTGCGATCGCCTACACTTGCTCCCTCAGTGACTCGGCCGGTGATGCTGACTTTTGCTCCTTTGGACGGCACCCCGTAGTTCTCACTCAGCACCCAGATCTTGCCGGTGCCGTCATCAACCTCAAAGGCGCCCGTACCCAGGAGGCCGAAACTTGAGGTGACCTTACCCGTGATTTTGACTTCCTTGCCGGCGTAGCGGCCGGGATTGCTCGTCAGGTCCCCAATCTTCGTCTGCTGCGGGCAGGCGATGAGCACTGCGGTCAACGCGACAACCACAAGCAGAAGTGTTTTTTGCTGGATTGAGCTTCGCATATTTGTGCTCCGTGAAAACCATCCGTCGATGCGCGGAGTCAGGAGTTGTGGGAGGAACGCCTTCCCCATGCGGGCCGTGACAAATCGTCGCCCGTACGGTACTCCCAAGCCTTGTCTAACGCAACCTGCGACGCAGGCGAATCAATAGACGGCGCGCTTCTGCACGGTTTGCTTGGTGGCGGGCGAGGCGCGTCTCGGCAGGTGTGCCGCTGCCGGACACCTGCCGGCTACGTATTCGCCGAGTGCGAGCCCGCGATTGACTTGCCCTGGACCGTGCCCTAATATCCGGCACCATGCCGCCAGCTCCGACGGTTGGCCAAACCCTTGGACACTATCGCATTGTGGCCAAGATTGGGGCCGGCGGGATGGGCGAGGTCTTTCGTGCGCGAGACACGCGGCTGGACCGCGAAGTCGCCCTCAAACTCCTGCCCGCGGTTTTTTCCAGCGATCAGCAGCGGCTGCGGCTCTTCGAGCAGGAAGCTCGCGCTACTGCCGCTCTGAACCATCCCAACATCGTGGCCATTTACGACGTCGGGACGCAGGATGGCTCGCCCTACATCGTTTCCGAACTGCTGGAAGGACAGACACTGCGGCAGCGGCTGCAGGAAGGCCCACTTCCGCTGCGTACCGCGCTCGACTATGCCGCGCAGATTGTCCAGGGACTGGCCGCCGCCCATGAGAAGCGCATCGTCCACCGCGACCTGAAGCCGGAGAACCTTTTTCTGACCCGTGACAAGCGGGTGAAGATCCTGGATTTCGGCATTGCCAAGCTCACGCGGCGGGAGGCACCGGCCGAGGAAGAGACTGTCGCTATTGCCCCAGCGGAGACCCTTACTGGCGTGGTGCTGGGCACGGTGGGGTACATGTCGCCGGAGCAGGTGCGCGGCCGGCCGCTTGACCATCGCACCGACCTGTTCACATTCGGCGCCATCCTCTACGAGATGCTCTCCGGCAAGCGCGCCTTTAAGGGTGACACCGCCGCCGATACCATCACCGCCATCCTGAAGGACGATCCCCCGGAGCTTTCCCAATCTGCCGCAGGCAACATTTCGCCGACCGTCGAACGCATCGTGCGTCACTGCCTGGAGAAGGACCCGGAGCAGCGCTTTCAGTCGGCCCGTGACCTGCTGTTCGACCTGGAACTGCTGAGCGGCGCCACGACCGCCACCATCAGGGCGCTGGCGGCGCCGCGCAGCCGCCGCAAGATGTGGATGGCAGCCGCCGCACTCCTGCTAGCAGTCATGGTTGGGCTAGGGCTGGCGTTGATGCTCCGTCCGCACGGGGCACCGCTACCTTCCTACCATCAGCTCACCTTCCGTCGCGGGACGGTATGGTCTGCGCGCTTCACTTCTGATGGACACACCATCGTTTACGGTGCCGCCTGGGGCGGTGCGCCCACCGACATCTTCTCGGCACGCGCGGAGAGCACCGAATCGCGCTCGCTGGGGATGGCCAACGCCCAACTGCTGGCCGTGTCATCCTCCGGCGAGCTGGCAGTGTTGCTCAACAGTCAGGTGCAGAACTTCTTTTCCCGAGGAACACTGGCGCGCGTGCCGCTAGGCGGCGGCGCTCCACGCGAGGTCTTGGATGATGTGGCCCAGGCCGACTGGTCGCCCGACGGCCAGAATCTTGCCGTCGTACGCTACGTGGATCACAAGCTCCGGCTGGAGTACCCCATAGGCCACACGCTGTACGAAACAGACGGGGCAGTGGCCCGTCCGCGTGTCTCCCCCGACGGGCAGAAAGTCGCCTTCCTGGAGCAACCGTCGCAGTTGGATACGCGCGGATGGGTGGCGGTGATCGATGTAAAAACCGGCGCCAAGACCAGGCTCTCCGGCGAATGGACGGACGAACAAGGCCTCTCCTGGTCTCCCCAGGGGGATGAAGTATGGTTCACCGCCAGCAAGGCGGGAGAGGCGCACGCACTCTATGCCGTCAGCCTGGATGGACGTGAGCGCGTGGTCTCACGTGCTCCCACAGCCCTGATGCTGCACGACACCTCGCGCGATGGCAACGTGCTGCTGACTGCCTACCATTCCAGCACTCCCATCATCGGCCTGGCGCCCGGAGCGACCGCGGAGCGCGACCTTTCCTGGATCGACGACGTAGGACTGTACGACCTTTCCCGCGATGGCAAGACCTTCCTGTTTCAATACTGGGGTGAAGGCAGCGGCCCCAACTACGCCTCTTATTTGCGCAAGACGGATGGGTCGCCGGCAAAGCGGCTGGGAGACGGCGCGGGCATCACCATTTCACCCGACGGCAAATGGGTAGTCGCGGTGATGAACACGCCGCCTCAGACGGTGCTGCTCCCCACTGGCGCGGGTCAGATTCGCAAGCTCGATCGTGCCGGCATCGAAAGTTATGGCGCCGACCATTGGTTCCCCGACAGCCAGCAGGTCATCTTCACCGGCTTTGAACCTGGTCACTCGCCTCGCACCTATGCGCAGGACATTGTGGGCGGAAAGCCCCGGCCCCTGACCCCGGAGGGCATCACCGGCAACCTGGTCTCTCCCGATGGCAAGGTGATTCTGGTGCGGAACCGGGAAGGGAGATTTTCGCTGTTCTCTCTGACTGGAGGCCCATCCCGCCCCGTTCACGGGCTGACTCTGCAGGACCGGGTTGCCGGTTGGAGCGCCGACGGCCGGTGGCTTTACGCCTATCCCGCCGAGCAACTGCCGGTACAGATCTACCGCATCGATCTGTTCACCGGGCGCAGGGAAACCTTGCGCGAGATCCGGCCGTTCGATGCCGCCGGCATTCTCAATTATCCCAACGTCCTGCTCTCCGCCGATGGCCGTTCCTACGTGTACCAGCTCCAGCGCCACCTTTCCGTTCTCTACCTGGCGGAGCATCTCGCGCGCTAAGTCCGGTGCGGTCGCTCGCCGTAGCGCAAATTCCTTTTCCCTTGCATCCGAGCGACGTCGAAAATAGAATGCGCGGCGCTTCCCCGGCCAGCTCAACTGGTGCGACCGAGGATTGTTCCCTCTCGGGCCCCGCTCCGGCCCGATCCTTTGAAAGGATGTGAACC
>DASYTX010000032.1:0-4411 GCA_036001865.1 Terriglobales bacterium | reverse complement strand
TTCTCGCTCACGCCACCGCGGTGTTCTGCGAAAAAGGATATGAAGGCGCTTCCATGCGTGACCTCTCGCGCGCCACGGGCATGTCGCTGGCCGGCCTCTACCATTACTTTGCGTCCAAGGAGAAGCTGCTCTACCTCATCCAGAAACACACCTTCTCGACCATCATCGAGCAGTTGCGCCGCCGCTTGGAAGAGGTGAGCGATCCGGAGCAGCGGGTGCGTACGTTCATCCAGAATCACCTCGAATATTTCCTCGCCAACGAGCAGGCGATGAAGGTGTTGTCACATGAAGACGAAGTGCTGAAGAACGGTCTTGGAAGCGAAATCCGAGCCATCAAGCGCGAGTACTACCGCATCTGCCTGGGGCTGGTGGAAGACCTGAAGCGCGCCAAGAGCGTAGAATTCTCCAGCCGCATAGCCGTGCTCAGTCTGTTCGGGATGATGAACTGGATTTATACCTGGCACAATCCCCGCGTGGACGCCGATGCCGGCGCGCTGGGGCGGCAGATGGGCGACATCTTTCTTTCCGGCGTACTTGCGCCTGCCAAGCGCAGGCGTGCTGCCGCAAGCAAGCGCTAGCTGTGAGGCACTGATCCAAATCTTTGAAGGAGTTTTCCCATGGCAACCACCACTCAGCCCACCGCCGAAGCCACCCGCCAGATCGTCAACTATCGTAACGACGGTGGCGTGGCGGTCATCGAAATGAATGACCCACCAGCGAACACTTACACCTACGAAATGATGCGCCAGTTGGACGATGCCATTCTGAAGGCGCGCATGGACGGTGAGGTCCACGTGATGGTGCTCAGCGGCGCCGGCGACAAATTCTTCTCCGCCGGGGCCAACATCAAAATGCTGGCCACCGCCGACCCGACCTTCAAGTATTTCTTCTGCCTGCATGCCAACGAAACCTTGCTGCGCCTGGAGCACACTCCCAAGCTGGTGATCGCGGCGCTGAACGGCCATACCGTGGGAGGCGGCCTCGAAATCGCCATGGCCGCCGACCTCCGCATCGCGCGCCGCGACGCCGGCAAGATTGGCCTGCCGGAGATCAACCTGGGCGTGCTGCCCGGGACTGGCGGCACGCAGCGGCTTTCACGCATCGTGGGCAAGTCCAAAGCCATCGAGCTGATGGTCACGGGCAACACCTTCACCTTCGAGGAAGCCAAGGAAATGGGGCTGGTGAACGACATCTACGAGCGCGAGAACTTCATGGAGAACGTAATGGAGTACGCCCGCCAGTTCTGCCCGCCCAACAAGGCGGCCAAGGCGGTGGGACGCATCAAGCGCTCGGTACAAACCGGCTGGGAGATCCCACTGGAGGCGGCCCTGGCTCTGGAGCGCGAGAACCAGCAGCTACTTTTCACCAGCGAGGATGCCAAGGAAGGCTTGAACGCATACATCGAAAAGCGCCCGGCGAATTTCAAAGCGAAATAGCCGTCAGCTCAACTCTCAGCGAGCAGCCTGCAGGTGCGGCAACATTGCCCTGCAGAAACGGAGCGAGAATGGCAACGATGATTGCGGCAACTCGAGCCCAGTTAAAGCCCGGCAAGCTGCTCATCGGCGGCGAATGGGTTCAGGGCTCGAAGACCTTCGAGACCACTAACCCGGCGACCGGCGAGGTGCTGACGGAAGTGGTCGAAGCCACGCCTCGCGAAGTTGACCTCGCCGTCGCGGCAGCCCGCCAAGCCTTCGACGATCCCAAGAGCGCATGGCGCAAGATGTCGGCCAGCGAGCGCGGCCGCCTCCTGTGGCGCCTGGCCGACCTGATCGAAAAAAACATCGACGAGCTGGCCGAGCTGGAGACCCTCGATAACGGAAAGCCCATTTTCGAGTCCCGCCAGGTCGACATACCCATGGTCGTCGACGTCTTCCGCTACTACGCCGGCTGCGCGACCAAGATCCACGGCGAGACGGTGAACACCTTCGAGACAGCCTTCACCTATACCCTCCGTGAGCCCGTCGGAGTGGTAGGCGCGATCGTGGCGTGGAATTTCCCGCTACTGCTGGCGAGCTGGAAGCTTGCTCCTGCGCTGGCTTGCGGCAACACCGTCGTATTCAAGCCTGCTGAGCAGACGCCGCTGACCGCCCTCCGCTTCGGCGAGCTGGCGATGGAGGCAGGGCTGCCGCCAGGTGTGCTCAATATCGTCACTGGCGGGCCGGAGACCGGCAAGGCGCTGGTGCAGCACCCGGGCGTGGACAAGATTGCCTTCACCGGCTCCACGGCTGTCGGCAAGGAGATCATGCGTGCCTCAGCCGACGCGCTGAAGCGCGTGACCCTGGAGCTGGGCGGCAAATCGCCCAACATCGTCTTCGCCGATTCCGACATCGATTCGGCGGTCAAGGGTGCCATCAACGGCATCTTCTACGGCAAAGGCGAGGTCTGCTGCGCCGGCTCGCGGCTGTTTGTCGAGAGCAAGGTACAGGACGAGTTCATGGAGAAGCTCGTGGGGCGCGCGAAGAAGATCCAGCCCGGAGACCCGCTCGATCCCAAGACGCGCCTGGGCGCCATTGTCAGCGAGCAGCAGATGAATACGGTGCTTGGCTACATCGAAGCCGGCAAGCGCGAAGGTGCGCAACTGGTGACCGGGGGCAATCGGGTGAACGTCGGCAACGGCCAGGGCTTCTTCATTGAGCCCACCATCTTCGGCGGCGTCAGCAATGACATGAAGATTGCTCAGGAGGAGATCTTTGGCCCGGTGCTGGCTACGCTGACCTTCGATGACATTGACCAGGTGGCCGAAGTCGCCAACCAGAATCCTTACGGCCTGGCCGCCGCCATCTGGACCAGGGACATCAAGAAGGCACATGGGCTGTCCCGACGGCTGCGCGCGGGCACGGTGTGGATCAACACCTATGGACTGATGGACGCGGCACTGCCCTTCGGCGGCTTCAAGCAGTCCGGATTCGGCCGCGAGCTGGGCATGCACGCGCTCCAGCACTATACAGAGGTCAAGGCAGTGTGGGTGAATTTGTGATTCTGACTGACTACCGACTACCGACTACTGACTACTGACTACTGAGGTTGAAATGCCTGGCAAGGTTCATAAGATCGGCACTTTTAGCGATTGGGTGGGACTGTTCGAAGAATGGCGGAAGGAGATCGGCGTCAATACGGAGGAGATGCAGGCGTTCAAGTTCGAGACCCTGTACGGCGCCATCGAGACCGAAGAGATCCAGTTCGGCCACTATAAAGGCCGCCCGAAGTGGGAGACCCTCCGCCAGATGCCCACACAGAACATGCGCGACGCCCTGATGAACATGATCGTCTATCAGGGCGACACCGAGTTTGCCAGTGTTGAGCAGCAGCGCTTCCTTTTTGAGACCGCTCCCACCAATTGGGACCGCAAGGCGCTCATCCGGGTGATGATCGAGGAGATGCGCCACGGTTGGCAGATGTGCGCTCTGCTGGTCGAACATTTCGGCACCACGGGGAGAGTCGAAGCACAGAAGATGCTGGAGCGCCGCGCTTACGAAAGCAAGCGCCTGCTCAACGCCTTCAACGAAGAGGTCGACAACTGGATGGACTTCTTCGCCTACACGGACTTCGTCGACCGCGACGGCAAGTTCCAGCTCCAGATGCTCAAGTACTCGGGGTTCGCGCCGCTGGGCCGCTCCATGTCCTACATGCTGCGCGAAGAGGCCTTCCACATGGGGACTGGCGACACCGGGCTGCGGCGCGTGGTCGAAGCCGGCGTCATCCCAGCTTGGCTCATTCAGAAATACCTGAACAAATGGATCTCGGAGTCATACGACCTGTTTGGGACGGACAACTCCTCTTCAGCGCATTGGGCCTACGTCTGGGGGATCAAAGGCCGCTACGACGAGCCGAAGAATGCCCAGGCGCCCCAACTCGACGACATCAACGACTACAACCGTCAACTCTATCGTGACGAGGTCGCCGGGCTGGTGTCGCGCTTCAACGGCGCGCTCAAGTCGGGCCAAACACCACTCCACGCGCCGCATATCAAGTTCAACCGCACCATCGGGCGGTGGGCACATCAACGATTCGATCCCCAAACCGGAGAGCCGGTGGAGGAGAAGGAATATCAGCAGCGCATCACCGAGTGGCTGCCGAGCGCCAAAGATAAGAAGCTTCTGAAGGAGATCATTGCCAACGAGAGCAAGTGGATCGTACCCAAGCTGGGTGCGCGCGACCCGCTGGAGACTATCGGCGAGCCGCGTAAGACGGCGATCAATCTTTAGCCCCTAGCTCCTAGCCTTTAGCTACTAGCTAGCAGCTAGCGGCCAGCAGCTAGTCGAAGCCTTTGTCCTGATCAACCGATGTCGAGCACCCCGACAGAAGCGCCACGCAAAACCGCCTGCACCCTGGGCGAACTCATGGTGGCGGCCGCCGCCCGCGAAATCCGCGACGGCGAAGTGGTATTCGTCGGCATGCGCCTGCCGCTGAT
>DASYTX010000031.1:0-3498 GCA_036001865.1 Terriglobales bacterium | reverse complement strand
AATGCCATGCTGATGCAGGTCAGCGTTCCCCTGGACTGGGTGGCCGAGACCATCAACTCTGCCGACCGAGCTGCCACCGCGCATGAGTTCATCTCCGCTATCGTCGGGCGGGTAGGTGTAGGCTCGCTGGTCGTTGCCTATGTGCCGATCAACCCCGACGTTCCTGCCGCAATGCAGTATGCAAATGCAGCGTCGGCCTTTCGCGGGTGTTTGCCGCGGGACGCCTCGCTCGTGGTTACCCGCTGCCCGACCGAAGCCAAGACGCACTTCTCGGTTTGGGGCTCGACGCCCAATGATCTCGAGATCATGCGGGCCATCAAGCGCGCGCTCGATCCAACCGACATCCTCAATCGCGGGCGGTTCCTGGTATGAGCGCGACCGCCACCGCCGTTCCGCCGGCCGCCTGTAAGGCATCGCACTTTACCTCTCCCGATCGGCCGACCTGGGATCTGTATTCGACCTGCATCCACTGCGGCCTGTGCCTGAATCACTGTCCCACCTACCGCGTGCTGGGCACGGAGATGGATTCGCCGCGCGGCCGAATTTACCAGGTGCTGCAGGTTGATGCCGGGCGCCTGGAGATCGGCGACTCGTTCGTCACGCACATCGATCGCTGCCTGGGCTGCCGCGCCTGCGAGAGCGCCTGCCCCTCGGGGGTCGAGTATGGGCGCATCGTGGAGCGGGCGCGCGCAGAGATCGAGCAGAACTATCGCCGGCCGTGGCTGGCGTCCCGTCTGCGCCGCTATTTCTTCGGCAACGTCCTGCGCGACTACGCGGTGCTCGCGCGCTGGGCACGCGTGCTGCGCTTCTACCAGCGCTCAGGCATGCAAAAGCTGGCCCGCGCCAGTGGCCTGGTGAAGCTGCTTGGGCTGGACCAGGTGGAAGCGCTGGCGCCTGCCATCGATGAAAGCTTATTCCTCGACGAGATCGGCCGTGTCTATCCGGCTATTGGGGAGCGGCGCGCGCGTGTGGGATTTCTTGCCGGTTGCATCGCCAGTGTCGCCTTCTCCGAGCTTAATCGCGCGACCATCCGTGTATTGCAGCGGAACGGCGTGGAGGTAGTGGTGCCTCGCGGGCAGTACTGCTGCGGCGCGCTGCAGGCCCACGCCGGGTATCGAGAAGAAGCGCGCTGGCTAGCGCGGCGCAATGTAGATAGTTTCCTTGCTGCCGATGTGGACGTGATCGTCACCAATGCCGCCGGCTGCGGCGCCACGCTCAAGGAATATGCTGACCTGCTTGAGGGGGACCCTGCGTATCGCGAAAAGGCAGTAGCCTTCACCGCAAAGGCAAAAGACGTCACTGAGTTCCTTGCCGCGCTCGGCCTGCGGCGTCCATCGCGCCAGACCACCGGGCGCGTCACCTATCAGGATCCATGCCATCTCGCCCATGGACAGAAGGTGCGCTCCGCTCCGCGCGAACTCATGAAGGCGGTGGGACTGGAAATAGTCGAGATGCAGCACCCGGACTACTGCTGCGGCAGCGCCGGCACCTACAACGTCACGCAGAACGAGCTGGCCATGCAGATCCTCGACGACAAGATGGAAGATGTTGCCGCCACCGGCGCCGATACCATCGTTACGGCTAACATCGGCTGCATGCTGCAACTGCGCGCCGGAGTCGCGCGACGCAAGCTCCAGATGGACGTGCTGCACGTGATCGAACTTCTCGACCGCGCCTGCGCCTGATCTCTCCGGGCGCAAGGTGCCTGCGTGCTAGAATCCCGCTTCTTTCTCTAATTCACCGACAGAGGTAACCGTGCGCAAGCTTGTGCTCATCGTTCTCGCCTTGAGCGTGTCTGCCGGCGCGTTGGAGCGCCAGCCAAACGCGGACTACCGCGCGCGCCGCAAGGCTCTGGCGGAAAAGACTGACGGCGGCGTGGTGGTGTTGTTCGCCGCGACGGAAGCTGAAGGTCCTAACGCAGTGTACGGCTTCCGCCAGGACAACAATTTCTACTACCTGACAGGTTGGGCGGAGCCCGGTGCAGCGCTGCTGATCGCTCCCGAGATCAAGCCGACTGCCACTTTGCCCGGTCGACCCTACACAGAGATTTTCTTCTTACCCGCGCACAATCCGTCGCAGGAAAAATGGACGGGGCCGAAGCTGGGCCCGGAGAGCAAGGACGCGCGTGCCGTCACTGGCTTTGATCGGGTGGAGCTTCTGGACAAGCTGCGCGACGAGCTTTACAAAGTGCTTCCTCAGCCACGCGCCTCGGTCTACTCCGATTTGCCTGGGTTCGGGGAGAACTCGCCCGCGGCCGCGCCGCTGGAATGGCTCCGGCGCGCCAATGCGTTTCCGGTTTACATCTCTTTACGGGACGTGAAACCGCTGCTGACTCAACTGCGGATGGTAAAGGACTCTGGCGAGCTGGAGCTGATTCGCAAGGCAACAGACGCCTCCATTGCCGCGCACCGGGCCGCCATGCGTGCCATCAAGCCCGGTGTCACTGAGCGTGAGGTTTCCGCCTTGATGCAACACGAATTCATGCGCCGCGGATGCGAGCGCCCCGCTTTCGCGCCTATTGTGGGTTCCGGCTTCGACTCCACTGTGCTGCATTACTCGGCGAACGCCGGCACGATCGACGCCGGCGAAGTGGTAGTGATCGACGTCGGCGGGGAGTACTCGATGTACGCCTCCGACATCACCCGCACTCTGCCGGCGACCGGCAAGTTCACCCCCCGGCAGCGGGAAATCTATGAAATCGTGCTGGGCACGCAGCAGGCGGCGATCAACGCCTTCCAGGCAGGTAAGTCCACATTGGGTCGCGAAGCGCCCGATTCGCTTTATCAGGTTGCATACGACTACATCAACACTCACGGCAAGGACCTGCATGGAAAGCCGCTGGGCCAGTACTTTATTCACGGGCTCAGCCACCACGTCGGCCTCGAGGTCCACGACCCGAGCGACGGCAGCCCGCTGGACAAAGGCATGGTCTTCACCATCGAGCCCGGGATCTACATTCCGGAGGAGAAGCTCGGCATCCGCATCGAGGACATCTTCTATGTGGACGAGAGCGGCAAGCTGATAAACCTCAGCGGAGGCTTGCCGCGCACGGCGGACGAAGTGGAGCGCGCCATGGCGGGCAGGTAATTGCCACGGCCGCCCGGGGTTTGACACCGGTTCTGCCCGACCCCTAGACTGAATGTTGAGTCCCGCTGCGGGGCGCGCGAAAGAGGCAGCATGGGCTGGCTGCAGAACAAATTCGAGAAAAACTTTCTCATCACCACGGTCGACTACGTCTTCAACTGGGCGCGGAAGTCGGCCTTGTGGCCGATGACCTTTGGCCTGGCCTGCTGCGCGATTGAGATGATTGCCTCCTCGACCGCGCGCTTCGACATTGCGCGCTTCGGCGCCGAGGTGTTTCGTCCCAGCCCGCGCCAGAGCGACCTCATGATCGTTGCCGGAACGGTCACCCTGAAGATGGCGCCGGTGGTCAAGCGCATCTACGACCAGATGCCCGATCCCAAGTGGGTGATCTCCATGGGGGCGTGCTCGTCGGTC
>DASYTX010000030.1:0-7212 GCA_036001865.1 Terriglobales bacterium | reverse complement strand
GATGGCACGCCCGCGAACCAGCCGGTGGGGATTTTTGCGGCCATGCAGAACGCCAAAGAGATTTTCGAAGGTCGCTGGACCGGCCGTCCTTATGAAGTCGTGAAGAAAGGCAAAACCCGCGCGTACAAGATCAATACGCCCCCGGCACAATGGCCGACCCGGTTTGGCCGGCCTCCAAGCATCCACGTGCGCTATGACCACATCAAGGTCGATGGCGAACCGGCGCCCGGCATAATTCCCATCAGCGTCCTCTGGGCCGTCAACAATTACGAATCACTCACACGTGCCGGCACCGGCGTCTACTACTACATCCCCAAGATTCAGACTCCCCACGAAGCCCTCATTGTGGAGAAGCTGCTGGCGCGGCTGGAAGGCATCATCGGCGTCCGGCCCGGCACCCTAAAGATCAAGGTCCTCTACGAAGAAGGCAACGCGGGCCGGTTCTTGCCGGCGATTGCCTGGGTGTTGCGGCGTCGGCTGCTGGGGACGAACGTCGGGCGCTGGGACTACCTGGGCAGCCTCATTGAGATGTGGAAAGACGACCCGCAAGGCGTGTTTCCGGATCCGCAGTCCATCGGCATGGCATCCCCAAACATGATTGCCTATCAGCGCTACAACGCGCTGATGATGCTCATGGCCGGCATGAAGGATGGCGAGCTCAGCCAGGGTGCCCCCATCGGCGGCATGGCGGCGGTCATGATCTATCAAGCCAACGATCCCTATGGCCGCTCGGCCTATAACCCTCTCGCCCTGCGAGCCATGGTCATCGACAAGCTGCGAGAGCGCGTGCTGGGTCTCATGTTTGTGCCCGATGAGCTGCTGCGCGCCAGTCAACAGCCTACGTTGGAAGACATCCTTGCCGGCCGGATGAAGGGGCGTCTCTACGATACCTATCGGCAGAGCTGGGTCGCCAGCCCGGAGCCGGCATACGTGGCCGCTGGCAACGAACCCTTACGCGCCCCCGTAACGCAGCTCCAGGCGGTCCTTGATGCGCCTCAAGAAAATGTGGACGTGAAAGGCAAACCGGTGCCCACGGTCGCCAGCGGCCTCAGTGACGCCGAGCGGACCCTGCTGCAGTCCCGTGGCGTATTGAACCCGCAGGGCAAGATCATGCCCCGGGTCATCACCAAAGAAATGTTGGACGCGCCGGAGAAGCTCTTCTCCCAGGAACTTTGGGACGCCATCTACGCCGTGCCTAAGGGTGACATCACTATTGAGCACATCCAACACGCCTTCTACATGGCGGCGAACTACGGCTTCCAAATCCTCAATGGCAACTTCGCCGCGGCCATCGATGATTACGAACTGAAGCTACGGTTCATGAATGACCTCGCCACCTACCGCATCGATGTGTCGTGGCTGTGGAGCCTTGTGCATCACCAGGCTGCCATCACCAAGGACGGCTACCTCAAGCGGCCGGCGCTCACCGAAGACGGGGTCGTACCGGCTGTGGACGCCTACGAGGTCAAGGCCGGGACGCGCTTCACCAAGGAGCTATTCCAGAAGTTGTGGGACTTCCACAACGAATGGACGTCGGAATTCTTCGCCGAGCTGGACCGCCGCGGCGATCCCGGTCGCTTTGACCGCGGCAAAGCGCCCATCATCATGGAGCTGTTGAAGCGGCAGTTGCTATCGCCGCGCTACATCCAGCACAGCGCCCGCGTGCTCTTCGTGGTGGGGCAGGCGAACCAGCAAGAGCGCGCGCAGATTCTGGATGCGATCTTCGACCTCTCCCGCGAGGAAATCGTCAAGCGTGTTCAAGCAGGCACGCTGGGCAAGGTGGCCTTGGCCGCCCACGATTATGTCTATGACATCTTTCCGGGCGTCGAAGAAAAGCAGCGGGCCGCGGTAAGTTCACAGAGGCAGGCTTCCGCCTGAACGCGAGCGGACTAGTTCCGCAACATTCGCAAGAAATTGCATTGGCAAAGCAGTTGCCCATCGGTTGCGCCTCTGCTGTCCCTGTGTTAGTTTCCGCTCAAGTCCCGGCACTGCCGCCAAAGGGAGACAAGATGGGCATTCTCATGTTGGTTGTCGTGGCCCTCGCCGTGCTGTTGGTGGTGATGTACAACAGCCTGGTGCAGCTAAAGGTGCGCGGCGACTCCGCCTGGTCCGATATCGACGTCCAACTGAAGCGCCGCCATGACCTGATTCCCAACCTGGTGGAAACGGTCAAGGGCTACGCGGGGCACGAAAAGTCCACCTTCGAGAACGTTACCCGGTTTCGCTCCATGGCCATGCAGGCCACCAGCCCTGCGGAACGCGCCGAGGCCGAAGGCCAATTGACGCAGGCGCTACGCGGCCTGTTTGCGGTGGCTGAGAACTATCCGCAGTTGCAGGCCTCCGAACAGTTCACCCAGTTGCAGGGATCGCTGAACGAAGTTGAAGACTCCATCCAGAACTCGCGCCGCTACTACAACGCCGTGGTTCGCGACCTGAACACGCGCATCGCCACTTTCCCTATTAACTTGGTCGCGACGCTGTTCGGATTCAACCCGCGGCAGTTCTTCGAGGTGACCACAGCGTCGGAGCGCGAGCCGGTCGCGGTCAAGTTCTAGCATGCTCGCTGACAATCCGCCGCGCCGGCACAAGCTTCTGCTGCTGCCGGCAGTTGTCGTCCTTCTTGTGGCTGCAGCCGTCCCGGCCGCGGCGCGCAGCTGGCGCATCGCCGACTTCCATACCACCATCAACGTCGAGGAAGACGGATCGGCTGTCGTCTTTGAGCGCATCACCCTGGTGTTCGTGGGCCAGTTTCGCGGCATCCATCGCACCATCCCCATTGACTATCCCGGGCCGCGCGGCAGCAACTACACACTTCTGCTCAAGGTGCTCGGCGTCAAGGACGGCGACGGGCAGCCGCTCAAGCACGAGTCGAAAATTTCCAAGGGATTCCGCGACATCACCGTTTACATCCCCGGCGCCGTGGATGCCACGCGCACCGTCGAGATCGCCTACCTGGTCAAGAACGGCATCCGCTTCTTCAGCGACCATGACGAGCTGTACTGGAACGTGACCGGCAATGACTGGCCGGTTCCCATCGACCACGCCTCCGCCATGGTGATGCTTCCGCCATCTGCCGCCGGGCAACTGCGCGCGCAAGCCTTCACCGGCGCCTACGGCTCGACCGCGCGCGAAGCCAGCGCCGGCGTCGAGGGGGCCAGCGCGAAGTTTGAAACCAACAATCCCCTTCCTATGCGCGGCGGCCTGACTATCGATGTCTTTATCCCCAAGGGCATCCTGCACGAACCGAGCGACTTTACCCGCGCCCTGTGGTTTCTGCAGGGAAACCCCATCGTGCTGCTGCCGTTGGTGACCTTCGCGATCGTATTCCTGGGCTGGTATTACATCGGCCGTGATCCCGATCCCGGGATCTCGGTCGCGCCCATGTACGAGCCGCCCAACGACCTCACTCCCGCCGAGGTCGGCACTCTGGTGGATGACGCTGTGAACCCGCGCGATATCACTTCCACTCTCGTGGACCTGGCGGTGAAGGGCTACCTGCGCATTGAGCAGGTGGAGGAGAAGGGATTCATTTTCACCAGCAAGGATTATCTTTTCCATTCGCTCAAACCGCGTGAAACCTGGAAATCTCTGGCCGAGCACGAGCGCCTGCTGCTGGAGAAAATCTACGCCGGCGGCGGCGAAATCACCCGCCTTTCCAGCCTGAAAAACTCCTTCTATACGGTTATCCCCACCCTCAAGAGCGG
The DNA here is from genome assembly GCA_036001865.1 of Terriglobales bacterium. GTDB lineage: Bacteria > Acidobacteriota > Terriglobia > Terriglobales > Acidobacteriaceae > DASYTX01. The sequence continues at coordinate 3,508 of DASYTX010000030.1, read as the reverse complement.
CATCGTTTCGGCGCTGAAACAGAAAGGACTCTACCGCGTCGATCCGGAGACCGCCGCCGGCTATTTCGTGGCGCTGGCCATCGGGGGCATCGGCGTTCCCTTGCTGCTGGCCCACCTGCTCACTGACTGGCCGCTGTTCGCCGCAGTGCCCTACGCCGTGATTTCCATTGCCATCTCGGCCCTGCTGGTGTTTCTCTTCGGGCGCAAGATGTCGGCCAAGACCAACCGCGGCGCGCGCACCTACACCCACATTCTCGGCTTCCAGGAGTTCATTAACCGCGTGGAGGCCGACCGCCTGCAGCGCATGCCGCCGGATACCTTCGAGAAGTTCCTGCCCTACGCGATGGCCCTCGGAATAGAGGACCGCTGGGCGAGCGCCTTCGCCAACATCGCCCACGAACCCCCGCGCTGGTACCAGGGCGGGCACGGCTATATGTTCAACCCAATCGGGTTCACGCGCGACCTCAGCTACATGTCCAGCCAGGCGCAGAGCGTCTTCGTCTCCGCGCCACGCTCCAGCTCCACCGGATCGGGTTGGAGCGGAGGAGGCTTCTCTGGTGGAGGATTCTCCGGAGGCGGGTTCGGGGGCGGCGGCGGAAGCGCATTCTGAGCGCCCAGCCAAGCTGCCAATTGCTGCCAACATCCCGTCGCTGATTCCCATCCAAACCTACAGCTCCCCTTGTAAACGGAGGGTGTCTATGTCCAAGTCGATGCGCATCGAGGAAACACCGAACTTCGACACATATCCTGGTTCCGAGTCTCCTCCCACTAACACCGCGGCCTACGTGCCCGCTGGGCAGTCGGCCGGAGCCGCCAATGACACTCGGATGACGCGTGCCGCGGAGCAGATCGGCGGCGTCGTGGGCCGGGCGGTATCGGCGGCGCGCGACATGCCTCAGAAGATTGGCGGCGAATTGCGCAGCCGCTTTCAAGTCATCAGCGGCGAGGCCCGCCAGCGGGGCGGCCACGGGCTGGAACAAGTAAAGAGTGCTGCTGGAGAGAGGCTCGACAAAGTTAAGAACGTCGCGGGACACAAGGTGAATCAGCTCAGTGCGCGCGCCACGGAAAAAATCCAGCTGGCGCGCAACCGCGCCGAACGCGTCGCCCGTGAGCGTCCCGTGGAAGTAATTCTGGCGGGATTGGGCGCAGGCCTATTGCTCGGCGCGGCACTCCGCATCTGGAGATCGAACCGTGAATAACGCCAATGGCAGGACACTGGCCGGAGTCATCTCCGAGCTGAAAGAAGAAGTCAAAGAGTTCCTTGAAACCCGCTATCAGATGCTGGTCAGTGAGCTGCAGCAGAAGCTCGCCACTTGGCGCATGGCCATGCCCTTGTTCCTGGTGGCGCTGGCTTTGGGTGCGATCGGCTTCCTGCTACTGAGCGGGGCATTAGTGGCAGCCATCGCATTGCTGGTGGGCTGGGGCTGGTCGTTCCTGATCGTTGGCGCGGTGTACCTGGTCCTTGGCGGCAGCATTGGTTTTCTCGCCTATCGCGAGATCAAGGAGGTGGGAGTTGCGCCCACCCGCACCATCAACGTGCTCAAGCAGGACCAGGTTTGGCTGCAGAGCGAAGCGAGGTCACAACTATGACCAGTCACCTGCCTACCGAGGTGCTGGAAGCGCGCGCCGCCGACCAGCGCCGCAGGCTGCATAACTCCGTAGTGGAGCTGAGGTCCCGTCTGCGCGAAACCCTCGACCTGCGCAAGGCCGCGCGCCAGCATCTTCGGCCGGCAGCCGGCATGGCTGCGCTCGTCGGCCTGTTCCTGGGCTACGCTTTTACGGGAATGTTTACCCGGCGCTAAGGGATCCTGCAAAAGCTGGATCCGTTCAGAAACAGGTTCCAGGCCTGTGCCTAATGCGGATACCCGCGGGGCCGTGGCCCAGAGATCGGCCTTTCGCCTTCCGCGCTGACCACTAACCACTGACCACTGCCTTTGGCCTTCCGTTTCGGCACAGGGGCCACCTTAGGGGGCCTTCTGGGCCCGCTTGGAACCTGCCCATAGACTGTTTTTGAGGGTAATTTTCGTGGTATAAACCGTGCAGCCGATGTTCCCGCTTCCCCTAGACGCGTGTGTCGCCGGGTCTGCACTCAATGGCCGGTCGGCCCAGGAGGCTGTGTGACCGAAGCTAGGACGGGAAAGCGTTTCCCATTGCAGTTGCCCATCACCATTCATGAACAGGAATCATCCCGTAAGCACAAGGGCCTGACCTCCAACATCAGCGCGTCGGGTGTTTATTTCTGGTCGGAGAAGGCGTTTGCCGTGGGCTCTCTGATCAAGTTCAACGTCAATCTGCCGGGCGAGATCGTCGGCGGCGAGCGCAACGTGCAGATCGAGTGCCGCGGTCGTGTGGTCCGCGCCGACATCAACGGCCGGGCCAGACGTTTGCGTACTATCGCCGGGACGCGCGGCTTGGCTTGCGTGATCGATGGCTACAAGTTCATTCGCAGGTAAGCAGGGAACAGGAACGATGCTCAAAGTCATATTGGCGGACAACCAGGCGATCTTCCGAGCCGGGGCGGCCAAGGTGCTGGCCGTCGAAGATGAAGTGCGCATCATGGCGCAGGCCCAGACCTGCGAGCAGATGATGATGGCGTTGGAGAAGTTTCGTCCTCACGTGCTGGTGTTCTCCGCCGCGCTGCAGCCGGACATGCGCACCATCGTGGCCCAGGCGGGCAAGAGCAAGACCCGGCTGGTGGTGGTGGCGGAAAACGGCGAGCAGCCGGCCCGGCATCTGAGCTCCGGCGTGCAGGGCGTGATCTATCGCAACGTCAGCGGCCAGTCGCTGGTGGAGTGCGTGCGCAAGGTCTCTCGTGGCGAGACTTGGGTGCAGGACATGCATGCTCCCAGCGAAATCATGTCTGAGAACGACTTCGTCGGCGCGCGCGTGCGCGACCGCCTCACTCCCAAAGAACTGCGCATCGTCGCCCTGATCGTGCAGGGCTTCAAGAACAAGGAGATCGCCAGACAGCTCGGCACCACCGAGCAGGTGATCAAGAACTACCTGCGCAATGTGTACGACAAGATCGGGGTCAGCGACCGCCTGGAGCTGGCGCTGTTCACCGTCCACCACCGCATCCTGGCCGAAGCCGCCGCCGCCACCGCCGCCGCCGCCGCCAACCCGCCCGAAGCCAGGCCGGTGCAGTAGGAGTTTCGTCCAAAAATCAATTGCCGACGCCCACAGCCTTCGCGCCAAAAGCGCAGTGCGAAGGATAGGCGGCAGCTGTAGCCCGGCCGCCCTCGGCCGCGCCTTCTTCGGGCCAGCAAAACCCTTCTACGATGCCCGCGTCCCGAAGTGTTCTGGTTCCAGAACAGACCACTTTTTGTTCTTGTAGCGGGGCAGTAAAGAAATGTAAGCTGGCAAATTGTTTGAACACCGGAAGCGACGGCGGTTTTTGCCGCCGGTTCACTCAAACCGCTTCACCTACCATCGGGATTGCCTTAACCTTCCAGGCACACTTCCTGGCCATTCTGCTCTTCGACCTGTATTCAGTTGCACCCTCTGAAAA
>DASYTX010000029.1:0-4486 GCA_036001865.1 Terriglobales bacterium | reverse complement strand
ATTTCAGATGCTGAGCCACGGCGTCTCCACCGGCGCGCTGTTCATGCTGGTGGGCATGATCTACGAGCGCCGCCACACGTTTGAGATCCGGCAGTTCGGCGGACTGGCCACGCCCATGCCGATCTACGCCACCCTGTTCCTCATCATTACGTTGTCTTCCATCGGGCTGCCGCTGCTCAATGGCTTCATTGGTGAGTTCCTGATTCTGAGCGGAGCGTTTCAGGCGCGTGCACTGTATGGCGTGCTGGGCGCGACCGGGGTGATCTGGAGCGCGGCGTACATGTTGTGGATGTACCAACGCGTGTTCTACGGCAACGTGCAGCAGGAAGCCAATGCCGCTGTCCCAGACCTCAGCATACGTGAGCAAATCACGCTGTGGCCCACGGCGGTGACGGCGTTCGTGATGGGAGTTGCGCCGTTGATCTGGCTAGGCCCCATAGACGCCTCGGTACAGGCCGCGCTGGCGCCGCTTACGGAAATGGCGAAGCAGGTGCTCGGACGATGATCAGCGGCGCCGACTACATCCGCGTGCTGCCCGAGATCGTGCTCACCCTGTTCGGCGTGGCCATCATGGCACTCGAGCCGCTCTTCCCTGCCCGGGCCAGCCGCCGGCCGCTGGGTTGGGTGGCGCTGATCGGCACGCTGGCCGCCGTGGCGGCAACCCTCTACCAGGCCAGTTATCCTGGCCTGGGGTTCTTCGGGATGGTGCGGGTGGACGCGTTCAGTATCTTCTTCCACCTGCTCATCGGCTTGATCGCAGCGCTAGTGATCCTGGCTTCCTTCGATTACCTGGAGTCGCAGCAGGTTCGCGGCGGCGAGTACTACGCGCTGATCTTGTTCGGCGCTGTGGGCATGGTGCTGATGTCGTCGGCAGTCGAACTGGTGCTGATCTTCATTGCGCTCGAGATCTCGTCGATTTCGACTTACATCCTGGCGGGATGGCGGCGGCGAGCGGCGGCCAGTGCGGAGGCGTCGCTCAAGTATTTTCTGCTGGGTTCGTTCGCAACGGCGTTTTTCCTCTACGGCGTGGCGCTGATCTTCGGCGCGACCGGTACCACCAGCGTGGCCGACGTGGCCAGCGCGCTGCGCAGCGGACCTTCTTCTCCGCTGGTATTCGCCGCGGTAGCGTTGATGTTCGTGGGCATCGGATTCAAAATCGCATCGGCACCGTTCCATGTGTGGACGCCCGATGTCTACGAAGGCGCGCCCTCGCCGGTGGTCGCGCTCATGTCCACCGCACCCAAGGCCGCGGCATTCGCGGTGATGTTGCGCATCTTTTTTGCGGCGGCCGCTCCGGGATGGTTCTGGCCAGTGTGGATCTCGGCGGCACTCTCCATGACCTTGGGCAACATCGGGGCGCTGGTGCAGCAGAACGTCAAGCGCATGCTGGCGTACTCTTCCATCGCGCATGCAGGTTATCTGCTGGTGGCCTTCGCGGCCGCGCAAGAGATCGGCATCTCGGCAGCGATCTTCTACTCCGCGGCATACGCCTTCATGAACGTGGGGGCGTTCGCCGTGGTCAGCCACTTCGGCCGCGCTGGCGAGCGCTACGTCACCATCGACGACTACGCCGGGCTGGGCCGGCGCTCGCCCGTACTGGCGGCCACTCTGACCGTATTCCTGCTATCGCTGATCGGCATTCCTGTCACCGGCGGGTTCTTCGCCAAGTTCCTGGTGTTCAGCGCGGCGCTGAAGTCAAACCTGGTGTGGCTAACGATCATAGGGGTAGTGAACAGCGCCATCGCCGCGTACTACTACCTGCGGGTGATCGTGGTGATGTACATGCGAGACGCTCCCGACGCCGCACCGCTGCCGCGGATGCGCGCACCTCTGGCGGCGGCGCTGGCAGTGAGCGTGGCGGCGACCATCTACCTGGGCGTGTTGCCGGGGAAGGTGCTTGATTTCGCGTCGCGTTCAGCGGCCGACCTCCTGCAGCAGCAACTGGCGAAGAGATAAACCGTCGTCAGCCGTCGGTCGTCGGCCCCTTGGCATCACTCACTCCACGGCGACGGTGATGTCGCGCCGGCTAAAGGTCACGGCGCTCGCCAGCCACAGCAGGATCACTTCACCCGCAGCGATGACGATAGCCGGCCAGGGCAGGTTCGTGGCGGCCAGGGTCGCGCGTGAGACCGACACCGCCAGGGAATAAACAGGCAGCACATTCCCCCAGGAATGTCCCAGCGCCCGCTCCAGCGCGATGGGCGCGCCCATGGCAAGGGCCGCGGCGGTTGTGGCGAACAGCGGGCCGAGGAAGGTTGTGAAAAACAAGGTGACGGCAGCGGCCAGCAGTGCAGCCAGCGCAGTAACTCCTACCAAAGCCCATAGCTCTTTCACCGCGCCGGAATGGCGCGCTAGCCAGGTACCAGCGAGCGCGATGGCGAGACAGTAGATGGCAGGTACGCTCATGACTCCGAGCAGTAACCCGGCCAGGTAGTCGCGGCGTTCGACGGCCTTGGAAAGCACAGCCAGGATACGGCGCGTCTTGCGCTCGTTGTGTATGGCGGAAGCGGCCAGGAAGACACTGAAAAGGATGGCGTACGCCGCCTGCTGCTTGAGATAGAAGAGCACGTCCTCGGACGGGACCTTGGCCTCACCCAAGCCAAACAGCAGCGCACCGCCTACAGCGTAGAGCGCAAGCAACACGGTTAGCCAGCGCTGCTCGCGAAGGAAGTTGGCGGCGATGAGCAAGACTGGAATCACAGGCGCCCCTCCCCATCGCCACCGCCGTTGCCGGTCAGCTCCACAAATACCTCCTCCAGTGACTTGCGAACAGGATTGACGCGTACGATCTCTCCCCCAAGCGACCAAACGCGCTCGATGGCTTCGCGCTGGCCCGAGGCGGCCACGCGAAAAGCAACCAAACCGTCATCGGAGAGGCTAGCGGCAAACGCAGCGGGATCGATGCCCCGCGCTACTACCTCCAGGCGGTCGCGCGATTCGAGCAGCTCCGCGGTGCGGCCAATCCGCACCAGGCGTCCGCGATTGAGAATGGCAACGCGGTCGCAGATCAGTTCGATCTCCGACAACAGATGGGAACTCAAGAAGACGGTCTTGCCGCGCGACTTGGCTTGCAACAAGATCTCGCGCACGGCGACACGGCCCAGGGGGTCGAGCGCGGACGTGGGTTCGTCGAGCAGCAGCAGCTCGGGGTCGTTGACGAGTGCCTGCGCCAGGCCAACGCGCTGCAACATGCCTCGGGAGAACTTGCCCACGTTGCGCTGGGCGACCTCGGTAAGTTCCAGGGTCTCGAGCACCTCGCGGCAGCGGCGGCGGAGGTCGGGGCCGCGCAGGCCGTTCAGCGCGCCATAGAAGCGCAGCAGGCGCGCGGCAGGGCGATGGTAGAGCGCGACATTCTCTGCCAGAAAGCCGACCCGCGCCCGCGTGGGCGCGTGTCCGAAATGCTCACCCAGCATTCGGCCAGCGCCGCGGGTAGGGCGCATGAGTCCCATGGCGATGTGGATGGCGGTGGTCTTGCCCGCGCCGTTGGGGCCGAGGAAGCCGAAGATCTCGCCGCGCTCGACGGTGAGGGAAAAGCCGTCGAGGGCGCCAACGGTTTGGCCGCGCCAGGAGCGGTATTCCTTGGTGACCTGCTCGAATTCGAGTGCAGGGGACATTGAGAAACAGTGGTCAGTGACTACTGATTAGTAGCCAGCAGGAAGTATGGCACGAGCCACGCAAGCACAGCAGGACAAACGAGCGAAAGAAAAGGCCTCCGTGGGGCGGAGGCCTAAAGAGCGCAACAGCCGCCGAGACGGGCGGCGCTATCCTATTTCACCTTGGCGAAGATAATCACCAGCGTGTAGAGGGCCAGCGATTCGATGAGCGCGAGCCCCAGAATCAGCGCGAGCTGGATGCCAGGACGCGCTGCCGGGTTTCGCGCCAAAGATTCGGTGGCTGCAGCGGTCGCGCGCGCCTGTCCCAGCCCGCAAACGGCGGAGGCGATGGCCATGGCGAAGCCGGAAGTGATAGCGACCCAGTTCACGACGCTGCCGCCGGCGGCCTCGCCCTGGGCAAAGGCCGGTACGGCGAAAGACATCACCGCAAGGGCCAGAAAGACACACTTCAACGTGGTCATTGTTTCTCTCCTTCTATGAATTGCCGCCAGTGGGTGGTTGACGTCATCCTCGTGCAGACGCCCTCACGCTCGCGGCGAAACTTATTGACAACTGCTTCTCAGTGCTCTTCAGCGACGGCACCGGCAAGGTACACCGTAGAGAGCAGAACGAAAATGTAAGCTTGCAAGAATGACACCCCAATGTGCAGTGCGAGAAACGGTAGCGGAATAAGCAGTGGAACCAGGGAAAAGAAGACCAGAGTCACCATATCCCCGGCGAAGATGTTGGCGTAGAGTCGAACGGTCAGCGATAGCATACGCGCAAAGTGGCTGATCATTTCGATTACAAACATCAAAGGTTTCAATAACAGGCGCATGATGAACGGGACATCAGGCCCGATTGGCCCCATGAAGTGCTTCATATATGGGCCG
>DASYTX010000028.1:0-3758 GCA_036001865.1 Terriglobales bacterium | reverse complement strand
TTGCCGCGTTGATGACGAAGCGTTCGTGGGTGCCCTTGGCGATGGTGTCGACGCCATCGTCGGCTTCCACCTCGAACACCAGCCGCCGGCCTTCGACTGTCACCAGCTTCACCTTGGCGCGCACTTCCAGGCCGGGAGGCGTGGCCGCGGTGTGGGTCACGTTCACCAGGACCCCAACCGACTGCTCGTTGGGCCAGTCGATATGCGGCTTGATGGCCAGGATGCAGGCCCACTCGATGAATCCGATCATGAATCCGGTGGCGAAGACGCGGGGCATCGCTTGAAAGTCCGGCGACTCAGGATAGAGGTTGGGCACGGTCTTCGACTCCGGCACGCGGAAGCGATGTTCGTATTCGATGCCTGGTTTGAGAGAGTCTTTCATCTTTTACCCCTAGCTGCTAGCTACTAGCTTCTAGCTACTAGCTCTTGCCCTCAGCGGCTAAAGCCGCTGTTTACGCGCCGCGATTCGGCACGACTGAAGTCGTGCCCTGATACGAACCGGGGGGCCAAAGCCCCGAGAACCGCTCTAGGCTTTCGCCGGGCTGCTGGCGGGCGGAGTGCCTCCCGGCGGTCCGCCGGAAACTTCGGCGCGCACCGCGGCCTCGGCGGCCTGGAATCCGATCTTGGAATGGGTGCCATCGCAGAACGGCTTGTTCACTGATCCGCCGCAGCGGCACAGGGAAAACGCAGGCTTGCCGGTCAGGTCGTACTGGTTGCCCTCGTGGTCGAGCAGGATGACTTCGCCTTCGGTGGTCTCCACGCGATAGGGGCCATTCTTGCGGGCAGTGATTTTGACGGCCATTCGTTCCCTCCAGGGGCGTTGCCTGATGTCCGAGACGCGGAAGGATAACAGAATCGCGGGGTGCCGTCCCTACGGGACCCGGTTGAGCCTGATTTTGTTTTCTTGTTTCTGCGCGCTTCGGCCTCCGGCCTGCGCGCGGGCCATCGGCAGAGAGGAACGGCTCTGGTGATGCAGCTTTCCCGGCCGGGCTACTTTCTGCCGGCCCTACGGGCCTGGGCCGCCCCCGCAACGAGGCTGTCATTTCTTGAAGGCGACGTTGACCACCAGCTTTTCGCCTTCGACGTCGACCACATTGCAGAAGGTGCGTTCGCCGCCGCGGGTGAAGTCCAGTCCGACGCGGCTGTTGCCCACGCGCAGGTTGCGGATGTGCAGCCACTCGAGCCAGTCGGGCAATACGGGATTGATGATGTTCAGCTCTTTGCGTTGGGCGGTGGGCCGGATGCCGAGCACGGAGTTCAGCATCAGGAACATGGCGCCGGAGGCCCAGGCCTGCGGCGAGCATGACACGGGATAGTGCACGGGCTCGTCGTACTCGCGGCGCTGCACCCCGCAGAAGAGTTCGGGGAGGCGGTAGTCGCGGAAGTTGAGCGCGGCCTGGAACAAGGTGGTGAGGCAGCGGATGGCGGGGTCGCGGAAATCGTTGAGCGCCATGCCGTGGGCGATGATGGAATTGTCGTGCGGCCACACTGAGCCCCGGTGATAGCTGAGCGGGTTATAGATGCGCTCTTCGTTGGAGAGCGTGCGCCAGCCCCAGCCGGAGAACATGTCGTCGCGCATCAGGCGGTTGACGATGGCGCGCGCGCGCTCCCGGCCGATGATGCGGGTGAAGAGCAGGTGGCCGGGGTTGGATGAGATGGGCTGTACCTGCTTTTTGTCGGCATCGAGCCCCAGGGCGTAGTAGCCGCGCTGCGGCATCCAGAAAGCCTTCTCGAAGCGGCGCGCCAGCTCGGTGGCTTCCTTCTTGAGCTTGTCGGCGCGCTGGGTGTCGCCGAACATGCGCAGCAGCGACGCCATGCGGTACTTGGCGTCGTACACGTAGCCCTGTACTTCGACCGGCGCGATGGGCGGACGGGCAAGAGTTCCGTCCACCTGCATATAGGCGTCATAGGAATCTTTCCACGCCTGGTTGATGAGGCCCTTGGGAGAGCGGCGGAGATATTCGACCAGGCCATCGCCGTCCAGGTCGCCGTAATTCTCGATCCAGTCCAGCGCGCGGTAGGCGGCGGGGAGCAGCTCCTGCACCAGGGCTTCATCGGCCGTCCAATTGAAGGTTTCGCTGAGCAGGATGAGGAACAGCGGCGTGGCATCCACGGAACCGAAATAAGGGCTGAAGGGCATCTCGCCGCAGCGGGTCATCTCGCCGGCGCGGTACTCGTGCAGGATCTTGCCGGGCTGCTCGTCGCGCCAGTCGTTTTCTTCCGTGCCCTGGCGGGCGGCGAGAACGCGCAGGGTGTCCACCGCAAGCTGAGGATTCACTGAAAGCGACTGGTAGGCGGCGATGATGGAGTCGCGCCCGAACATGGTGGCGAACCACGGGATGCCGGCGGCAATGATGCGCTGCTCGCCCACCGGAATCTGCAGGGCATGGAAGTCGCCGGTGGCGGTGTTCAGGGCGGCATCGAAAACGTCGTTGCTGCTGTCGAAGCGGGTGGAGTCGCGCTCCCAGCCTTCGTAGGCTTCGCGGCGGGAGCGCAGGCTGGCGGCGAAGTCGTAGCCGCGCACCCGTCCCGGGCGGTCTTCGACAAAGGGCGTGACCGTGATCTCCAGTTGGAAACGCCCCAGAGATTCCAGGCGGACGCGCCAGCGTGCCGTGCGCTCCACGATTTCCGCGGGCGCGGGCGTGAACTGGATGGCGGTGTGGCGGGCGACGTTGTCCAGGCCGCGATAGAAGAAGGTCAAGCTGCCGTCGCTCACGACAGGCTGGTAATAGTGGCCGCACCTAGAGCGGGCACAGCCGCGGACCTGGAAGACGTCAACGAAGTCGGCGTCGTAAGTCAGCTCGACCAAAAGCTCGACTGCAGAGAGGTTGAAGTTCCGGAAGTTGAAGCGGTCGAAGAAGACGTCGCCGGCCAGCAGTTGCGCGCGGCGCACGTGGATGGTGTTCTCCGGCAGGTCGAGTGACTCGCGCAGCACGATGTTGCCGGTGGTCAGCTCGATTTGGGAAACAAACGTCTTCTCCGTGCTAGAGGAGAGCACCACAGCGCGATGGCCGCCGAGCCGCAGCTCAAGGTGGCTGAGAAAGCGAGTGTCGTCGTGGAAGAAGCCGACATCGGGGGCGCCCGCCGGCATGATATCGCCGGCCACGGTGGTGGAGAGGAAAGTCTTGCCGTCGATCAGGGTGAGGTCGTTGACCTTGCGCGGCTCGTAGTTCTGGAAAGCGATCCGCGGTTCGATGTGCGGACAGGGGATCTCGACCAGCGCATCTTCTGGAATGTCGATGCGAGTGCTCATGCCACCGCGCGCGGCTCTTCCGCCGGTTCGTCGGTTACCGCCGCTGGCTTCAGTATCTCCCTGAACAGGTCAACATAATCGGAGATCATGCGGTCCACGGAAAAGAACTGCTCCGCGTAGCGCCGCACCACGGCAGGTTGGATGTCCAGGTTGCGGGCACGCTCGGCGAGTTCTTCCACCGAATGGCAGACCCAACCGGAGAGGCCGTCGTGCACGATCTCGCTGACCGAACCCCCGGGCAGCGCCAGCACCGGCGTACCGCAGGCCATGGCTTCGATCATGACCAGGCCGAAAGGCTCATCCCATTGGATGGGGAAGAGCATGGCCCGAGAGTTTCCCAGCAGCTCATTCTTGGCGTTCAAATCGGCCTCGCCGATGTACTCAATGAACTTGCCATCGATGTGCGGTTTGATCTGCTGCTCGAAATATTCGCGGAAGATTGGCTGCACCTCGCCGGCGATCTTCAAAGGAATCCCGGCCTTCTCAGCAGCGGCGATTGCCAAGT
>DASYTX010000027.1:0-5683 GCA_036001865.1 Terriglobales bacterium | reverse complement strand
TACAGTCCATTGCGGGACTGCTACGGCCGGATGCGGGACGAATCATGGTCGGCCAGCGCGTACTCTTCGACAGCGCTGCCGGTGTGAACACCGCCATCCAGCGCCGCGCCGTGGCCTACGTCTTGCAGAACCTTGCTCTGTTCCCCCACCTGACTGTCGAAGAGAACGTACAGTACGGCTTGGCAACGCTGAGCCGCGCGGAGCGCCGCCAGCGCGCGCTGTCGGTCCTGGAATCCTTCCGCATTGCGCACCTGCTGAAACGCAAGCCGCGCGAGATCTCCGGCGGCGAAAGCCAGCGGGTGGCGCTGGCGCGATCGTTGGTCACGGATCCATGCCTGCTCCTGCTGGACGAGCCTCTCGCGGCGCTGGATCTGCCCACGCAGCAGCGCCTCATCGACGACTTACGTGCCTGGAACGCGTCCCACCGCATCCCCATTCTGTACGTCACCCACAGCCAGCGTGAGGTGTTCGCGCTGGGAGAGCGCGTGATCGTGCTGGAAAATGGACGCGTGCTGGCCCAAGGTGCGCCGCAGGACGTGCTGCGCGCCCCGCGCGGCGAGACGATAGCGCAGCTAGCAGGGTTCGAGAATATTTTCGATGGCGGCGTGATTGCCGTTCATGAATCTCAAGGAACCATGACCTGCCGCCTGGCTGGCACCCAGGTCGAACTGGAAGTGCCTCTGGTCCGGACTAGTGTAGGCGCTCCGGTGCGTATCGCCATCGCGGCAGGCGACATTCTCGTCGCCACCGAGCGGCCCCGCAGCTTGAGCGCGCGCAATGTTCTGGCGGGCCGAATCGTGTCCTTAGAGCAGCAAGGGGTCACGGTGCTGGCTGAGGTGGACTGCGGCCTGCCTTTTCACGTCAAGCTCACGCCCACCGCGCGCGACTCGCTACGCCTTGCGTTGGGGCGAGAGGTTTGGCTGGTGATCAAGACCTACTCCTGCCACCTTCTGCAGCCGAGCGTGAGCGAGCACCTTTCCCCATGAAACACGGCATCGATCGCCCCAGGGCGAGTTTTTGCTTGCGCACGGATATTAACTATGGTTAACTACCACGCGTTAGTCGAGGTGCTACCCTACCCTGCTCACGCTGTGGCTGTGACCCTGGGAAGAAGTGAGGGCGGCCGGCTGGATCATGAAAGGCGAATTGAAGAGAGCCGCGAGACGGTTGCTTAACAAGAACCCATCGCTTCACGTGCTCCCCGTCCTCCTGATTGCTAGCCTTGTGGGCATGGGCTTCGCCCAGTCCTCTGGGCAATCTACTTCCCTGCTTCAAGATCCGCCCGCCGACGAAAAAGAAGAAGACGGCCCTATTCAGGACAACAGTTTCCTTCTTGAGGAAGCCTACAACCAGGAATATGGGGTGGTGCAGCACATCAGTGGCTTCCAGCGGCTATGGGAGAGCAAGCAATGGGCCTACAACTTCACCCAGGAGTGGCCGGTGAATCCGCGGCCGCGTCATCAGCTCAGTTTCACCATTCCTTTCCTCAGTGCCGGCGATTCCTTGGGCGGCGGCATCGGCGACATCGCCCTGAACTACCGCTACCAACTGGTCGGCGATGGCAAGGCGCGGGTCGCTTTTGCGCCGCGCTTTAGTCTGTTGCTGCCAACGGGAAATCACCGGCTAGGCCGCGGGTCCGGTGCGGTTGGTTTGCAAGGCAATCTCCCGCTGAGCGTGACCGTCTCAAAGAAGCTGGTGACGCATTGGAACCTGGGCACCACCATCGTGCCCAACGCCAAGGGCGTGCCCGGCGAAGAAGCAACCACCCACGGCTATAACCTGGGACAGAGCTTCATCTGGCTGGCTCATTCGCGGTTCAACGTGATGTTTGAAACGGTGTGGAACGGATCGGAGGCAGTAGCTGGGCAGGGCCAGACGGCCCGCGGCCACAGCCTCTTCATCAATCCCGGCATCCGCTGGGCCCATGACTTGAGCAGCGGCCTGCAGATTGTTCCCGGCATCGCCGTGCCGATTGGCATCGGCCCGAGCAGCGGCGAAAAAGGGATCTTTTTCTACTTGAGCTTCGAGCACCCCTTCAAGAAAGTGAAGTAAGCGCCGTCGGGTTCGAGGCTTTCAGGTTGCGGCGTTTTTTGTCACGAGCTGCACCGCGTCCCACAGCTCTTTGGCACCCGCTTCGACATCGCTCTTGGCTTGTTTGTCCCACTTCTTCTTTTGAGCTTTGTAGTTTTTCTCTACGAGATTCAGGAATTCGTCGCGGAATTTGCCAAAATCCATGCCCTCGCGGTCGGCCCAGACCGACCACTGGATCACGCTATCCAATGCCGACCATCTGCCAGGCTTGAACCTGCCGGTCAAGGCCAGGCGCAGCGCGGACTCTATCATCTTGCGTTGTGTCCCCAGTTTCTGCTGGTCGTCGGCGTCAGCAAACTTATACTCGGTCTTGGGATGGGGCGCTTGCTTGTGCAGTTCCAGGCAGTAGGAGCGCAGCGGGATGCTGACTTCGCCATCGGCGGGAACGGTAAAGTTCAGCGCGCCCGGCATGGGCGGCGAAGCCATGGCCACCATCACGTATCCGCCCCACGTGAGCATCTTCTGGTACGACTTGATGCTTCCCATATCGCCCATGGCCAATCCAAGAATGACCTTACCGACAAAACCTTTCGGCTCCAGCACGGCGCCATCGGTGACGATGAAGACCAGCGCGCACGGCGATTCGTTCTTGACCCAGAGAACAAGAGCATTGCCGGTGGAGGTTCCTGTACCGGTGATGCGGAACTTGAACTGCAAGTCGCTGCTGCCCTTGTTCGGGCCCGTCCAAATTCTCCCGTTCACTACAATGGCTCCGCTAGAGCACGCCCCATCGCTGGCGCCGCCGTCCAGTTCGCCCCAGTGCCCCATCAGCGGCTGCGTGTAGTCCTGCGGCGGACCATCAAAAAGCCGTTGCACCGTGCCCAACGGTTTGTCGCGCTCCACGATGATGTACTCCCCGGGCAGCAGGATGACGAATCCAGCAAACGCCGGGTTGTTGTGCGCAACGATGACGATACCGCCCAAGCACGCCACCAGGGTGGCGTTGACAGGCTTATAGTCCGCCAGCGTCGGCCCCGCATCCTTGTAGGGCTCGCGGCCGGGAGGGAGATGTGTGAGGCTGTTGATTACCCCGCCGGTCGCGCTCCCAAACTCGGCGCCGGACGGTCCTCTTTGCACCTGGATGTCTTCCACTACAGGCTGCTGCCCGGAGGTCGGCGGGCCGGCTCCGTCGACCGGAATTCCATCGACCTGCATAGGAGGCTTGCTTCCTTGCTGACCGCTTGGAGGCGGAACCACCCCGGGTGTCTGCCGCAACAGCTCGACAGGGTTTCGACTGGTGGGCAGGTTCTCGATTTGCGCGGCCGTCACAGTCTGTGACGAAGCCGTCGAAAGCGTCTCCACCGCCACGGTCGTCCCCACGACCCCAATCACCGCCGTGGGGGTGCGAATCGAGAACTTCCCCCCAGGTTTGGTCACCGGAGTGACGGAGCCGCGCAGCTTGCCATAGAGCATTTCCACCATCGTCTGTTGCGATTCGGTGTTGTGCGTCACCACGCGCAGCTCCGACTTAGCCCCCACCGACAGAACCGACCCGTCTCTCAGTTCCACCCGCATTCTTCCGTTCGCGTTGGTGCGCAGCACATCGTTCAGGTAAACGGGGTCGGCCGCCTTGGCCTCGCTGGCCGTCTTTTCGTGGATGATGAACCCCGCAGGGATCACCTTTCCGACTTTCCCCGCGTCCTGCGCCATCCCGGTTGCGCAGGCAAGCAGCACCATGCAGCAGGTCCATCGACAGGTAGTTGTGAAACGGAACACAGACAGTATTCTCAGGAACGCTTCGCGTCGAAGCATGACTCTCCTCGCAGCTTCAGCTCTGATTAGGACGGTTTCCGGTTGAGTGTTTTGGAGCAGAGTAGATGATGGGCCGATGGTATGCCCAAACTCGAGGAGGGTCAAACCTTATCAAAGCCGACGAACACCGGCTCGGGCTGCAGCACAAGGCCGAACTTTTCTCCCACCCGCTGCTGAATTTCGTTCTTGAGCGCGACGATGTCGGCCGCGGACGCGCCTCCGCGGTTGACGATCGCTAGCGCGTGACGTCGCGAAATTCCTACCGGTCCGCGCGTCAACCCCTTGTGGAACCCCGCCCGCTCCACCAGCCATGCCGCCGCGACCTTCACCCTGCCATCACCGGCAGGCCAGTTGGGTACCCCGTCTGCGATCGCCGCCAGTTGCTCGTACTGCACCCGCGTGAGCACCGGGTTTTTGAAAAAAGATCCAGCGCTGCGACAGTCGTCATCTCCCGGAACGATCAGCATCGCCTTGCTCAGGCGGATGGCACGGACTGCCTCTCTGGTCTCCTGCAGCGTTGGTGGATGGTTGCGGTCGGCGAAGTGCTTTTTCAGATCGGCGTATTCGATGTGCGGCGCGCCTCTCGGCGTGAGCGCAAAACTCACCTGCAAGACGATGTAGCGACCACGCTCGCGGGTGTTGAAGATGCTGGTGCGGTATGCGAAGCCCGAGTCGGAGTTCTCGAGATTGAGCACCTGGCCGCTGGTGACGTCCAGCACGCGTACCTGAGTGATCGTATTGGCAACCTCCTGGCCGTAGGCGCCGACGTTCTGCACGGGAGCGCCACCCACCGTCCCTGGGATGCCGCTCAGGCACTCGATCCCAGCGCAGGCCTGGGCGACGCAATAGGCGACGAATTCGTCCCAGTCCTCGCCGGCGGCAACATCGAAGATTGCCTTGCTGGCGTCGTGGCGCTCCTCGATGCCGCGCAACCACACCTTAAGGACCAAGCCGGGCCAGCCGCGGTCGGAGACCACCAGATTGCTGCCACCACCGAGCACGAACAGGGGCAGCCCGCGTCCATGGGCATGTTCGACTGCGCCGCGGACTTCATCTTCGCTGCGCGCCTCGACGAAGGAGCGCGCCGGCCCGCCGACCTGAAACGTGGTCAGCGGTGCCAGGGGCACATTTTCCTGGATGATCACCTTCGATCCAGAATATACGCCAATCCTGTGGGACACCGCCCCAGGCTGAAGGCACACATGCGATGAGAGGAGTCAGATGGTGCAGACGGGTGGGTCGAACCTAGGACAGCGAAAGATGTGAAGGGAAAAGGCAAGGGAGCCGAGGCCAAGCGCTCCGGAGGATCTTCCTTAGCTTGCTACCCTCAACTCCCCTTGTGCTACTCCGATTAGTGTAGCCCCAAAGTTGAGCAGCGGGACATTACAAAAGTAATGGTTACGTACCCGTTCCACGGTGTTCCCCAACCACTTACTGTTCGCCTCCCATCGGGAGAGTCCTACTCCTTAGCAGCGGTGGTCTGGGCTTTGTCGCCCTTCTCCGTCCAACTACTGGGATGAGATTTGGCCAGACCCTTGCGGCCTTCCGTTTCGCTGAGCTTCACCAGCTTGTTTCGCGCCTTGAAAGCACCCATCTTGATCTTTTGCTGAAGGAAATAAGTCTTGCCTGCGTCAACTTTGACAGTCATCAAGCTGCGGTTCTCCGCCTGGCTGCAAAAGTAGTGTTCACCCGGATCGAGGGTGAAAAAGAAATAGTTGTTGCCGCGATTCACGCCAACCCATTTACCGTCCACCCCGAGCTTCGTCTGGATCTTGTGGCCCCACTTGCTCGGGCGGATGACGTAGATCAGCGCCTTGTCGGGTGGCGCTTCGGGAGTAGG
>DASYTX010000026.1:0-8329 GCA_036001865.1 Terriglobales bacterium | reverse complement strand
ATCCCCGAGCCCTTTGAGAAACTCTTTCGTCTTGCTCAATGCCGTGGCTGTCGTCGGCGCGTCCAACCCCGCGCGGGTGGATCGTTATCGCAGCTTTACGTTCTACATCGAGGCGTCCGCCATCACGACCGGTGGCACCATGAAACTCCAGTCCTTCACGCCGACCGGCCAGTGGGTGGATCTCGACTCGCGTGTCATCAGCGCCAACGGGACCACGGTCGTCACGGTGGATGGAGCCTTTGAACTCCTGCGCGCCAATCTGTCGGCGCGCACCGACGGCACTTACACCGTGAGCATGGATGCGGCTTCCTGACATCTCCTGATGCGCGCCAATCTCGTCAATCCCGCCAACGCCATCCGGCCCGTGCGCAAGACGCGCCTGGCCGACTACGCGCTCGCGTTTCAGACGACCGCGTTGCCGACCATCGCGGGCAACTGTTCGGCCGCCGCGTTCTGTCCGGTGACGGACACCTTCATCGTCAGCGACAATGGTGTGCCCGTGCTGCACGAGTTCCGGCTGGACGGCACGTATCGACGCCAGATCACCTTGAGCGGCTTTACCGACGTGGAGAGCGTCTGCTGGATTGAAGGCGACCGGTTTGCCATCGCCGAGGAAGGCAATCCCACGGTGGTCAATGCCATCAGCGAGGTGCAAATCCCGGCGACTGGCGTCGTCACAATCACCAAGGGCGCGGGCAACTGGATTCGGACGATCAACACCGGCATCGTCAGTGGCGGCAACCTGGCGCTGGAAGGCGTCACCTACGATGCGACACGCCAGAAGTTTTACTGTGTGACCGAGAAAGCCAACGCGGGCGTGTGGAACGTCTGGCAGGTGGCGCGCGGTGGCGGGGCCACCACTCAACTTTTCTCCCTGAACGGACCGATGACCGGCGTGGGGACGGATGTCTCGGATCTGCACTACGATCCGGTCGAGGACATTTTGTATGTTCTCAGTCAAGAAGGGTTCAAGGTGATCAAGATGTCGATGTCGGGCCAGATCCTCGACACGCTAGCGACACCCGCCGCCTTCCCGCAGCCCGAGGGGCTGTGCCTCTCGCCGGATCTTTCCCTCATGATCGTCACCGGAGAAGCCCGTTGCTACGCCCGTTATCAACTCAACCCAGCCAAGAAATAGTGCAGACCAATACACTCACCACGCTGCTCGGCGGCGAAACCTACACGGCCACCCGGATCGATGGCACCACCGAACCGGTGTTCATCCGTCAGTTGCCCGTCAAAATCTATCCCGTCTTCCTCGAAGCCATCGACGATGAACCGAGGATGGTGGACATCCTTTGCGACAAACCCGCTGGCTGGTCCGAGACGATGTCGCCCGAGAGCTTTGATTTCATCGCCACCAGGGGCGACGCCTTGAACCAGGATTTTTTCTATCGCTGGGCACAGCGCCGGCTGGCCCGGCAGGAAAAACTCGTTCCCGGCATCACCGACCGGATGCTGACGGCCTCTCGCTTGCCGAATACGTCGCCGAACTCGCCATCCAGTCCGGCCTGAGCCTTGGGCAGTCGGCTGAACATAGCCTGCCTCAGCTCAAACTATTGGCCGACGCAGCCAACCGCCTTCAGGCGCGCGGCGCATTGTTGCACCTGCAAACCACGCTGGCGGCTGTTGCCGCCTGTTGGTCGGACAAGGGGCAGGCATTATTGCGGCGCACGCGCCGTTCGCTGGAAAAGCAGGCTGGGCATTAGTTGCTGACGTTCCGCCTTTGGTGAATGGCGGAGCAGAATACGATTTCGCTGAAGCTGGCGCTGTCCGGCTTGCAGCAGGTCGAAGCCGGGCTGCAACGAGTCACCGGCGCGCTCAATTCCATCAAGGGCGCGGCTCTCGGTGGGGCAGGGGCGTTGCTGGCTTTCACCGGTCTGTCCAAGATCGAAGGCAGCATTGAAAAGGTGGTCCAGCTCGGCAGTGAACTGACCCGGCTCAAAGTCCAAACCGGGGCCACCATTCCGCAACTGCTGGTCATCCGCAAAATCCTCAAGGAATCCGGCGGGGAAGCGGGCGACGCGGCGACCTTGATCAACAAAATGCAGCGTTCCATCGCCGAGGCAGCCGCCGAGGGCGGCGAATCGGAGCGCGCCTTTGCCCGGCTCAATCTCTCGGTCGAAACGCTCGCCCAGGCTGGCCCCGCCGAGCAACTGCGGCTCATCGGCGAACGCATCAACGGTCTGGAGAATCCCGCCGAACGGGTGGCGACCGCGATGGCCATTTTCGGCCGCAGTGGCGCGAGCCTCCTGCCCACCTTCGCGCGTGGTCTCGAATCCTTGCGCCACGATGCCGGGGCGTTCGGTGAAGTCATGGAGCGCAACAGCCACGCCTTCCACGAACTGGAAGTGGTGGTGGGCCGGGCCAAATCCAGCGGCACGAAATTCTTCGCGGGCGTTCTGGATCTCTTGCCGGTGGAGGAAATCACCCATGCCATCAACGGCCTGCTCAAAGCCATCGACTTCACCGCGCTGGGCCAGCGTGCGGGCGCGTTCGTGGCTGTCGCGATTGACCAGTGGCAGCAAGGAAGGTTCGGCGAGTTCATCGCCCTCACCATTCAAGCTGGTTTCGAGCTGGGCGAAATCGCGGCCCGGAAGGTCTGGACTGGCCTGGCCGACTTCCTCGGCTCCGAGACGTTCCTAAAACCGCTCGCCAACAATCTGCTCACCACGATCAACGAGATCGCCAAGGTCATCGGCAACGTCATCACGTTCCTGGTTCAACTGCTCGGGACGGTCATGCTCAAGTTCCAGAGCGAACAGGAACACCTGTTCGCCGAGTTATGGGAAACGCTCAAGGCCGGGTTCACCGTGGTCGTCAATTTCTTCGCCGAACAATTGGAGCGGGTCATCAACCGCGCCATCACTGCCGCCAACAAACTGCCTGGCGTCAATCTCAGCACGGTCAACCTGGGCCGGGCCACCGATGCGAGCGGGTCCACTGCGCCCGCCCTGACCTGGACCGAAGCCTGGCGCACGATGGCCGATGCGGGTGAAGGCGCGCGCGCCACGATTCGAGAATTCCTCGACGCCTCAACGCAGGCCGGGCGTGAACTGCTCGGCCTCAATCAGCAGATCTTCACCGGAGAATCCGCCGCGCTCAAGGAGCTGCTTGCACTGACGGACGAGCAGTTGAAGAAACGCGCCGCCCTGGCCGAAGCCGCAAAAAAGGAAATGGCCGTGCAGCAAAGCTTCCTGCCCACGGCCAATCTTATCAAACAACTGCGCGAACAGGAGATTGCCGCCAGGCAAAAGCTCGTGGACCTCGACAATCGCCGCGCGGCCATTGACAGCGACTTCACTCGGACGGAAGCCGAGAAGTGGGCGCAGCGCAAGGCGCTCCTCCTCGAGGAACGCGCCATTCAGCAGGGAATCGTGGATCTGTTGCGCCGCCGTGCCACGCTGCCCGGCCTGGGCGAACCGGAGCGCACCCAGTTGGAAGGACAGGCCACGTCCGCCGAAGGCCGGGTTATCCAGACCCAACGGGCCATCGGTGGTCTGGGAGCCGACCCGCGCAGTTTTAGCGAGCAATGGTCCGCCGCGATCACCGGACTGCGCGATCAGTTCGGCACGCTGGCCCAGAATATCGGACAGACGTTCACCAGCGTCATCGGTGCCGCCGTCGAATCGATCAGCAACGGCATCACCGGTTTGATTGTCGGCACCCTGACCTGGGGGCAGGCGTTGCAACAGATCGGAACCTCCATTCTCACCAGCGTCATCCAGGGCATCGTGCAGATGGGTGTTCGCTGGGTCGCCACGCAGTTGCTCATGGCCTTCAGCGGAAAAGCGATCCTGGCTGCGGCCACTGCTGCCACCATTCCGTTCGCCGCCGCACAATCCGCCATCTGGGCCGTTCCCGCCACGCTCGCCACCATCTCCAGCTACGGTGCCGCCGCCATCGCCGCGCCGGGGCTCATCGCGCTGGCCGAAGGGTTGGTGAAGGTGCAGTCGGTTTTCGGCAGCTTTGCCAGGGGCGGCTACACGGGTGCAGGCGGCAGGTCGGAGGTCGCTGGCGTGGTGCATCGCCGCGAATTCGTTTTCGATGCCGATTCCACCAGCCGCATCGGTGTTCCAGCCCTGGAAGCCCTGCGCCACGGCGAACCCGTTCCTGCCGTTGGCGGGGCCGTCACCGTCCAGGGTCACTCCATGAAAAACAACGTTGTCATCGTGCGCGACCGCTCCGAACTGCGCGAGTTCCTCAAGAGCGCCGAAGGCCGGGCGGAAGTCCTGGAGATCATCAACAGCAGCAAACTGGAACTCGGCCTGGGCTAATGGGAGTTCAAACCATCAACGGATACGTGTTGTTTCCGCATCTGGCCAATTGGACGGAAGATCCAACCTGGGAACGGCGCTGGCGCACGGAAGTTTGTTCCTCCGAGTTTGGGGATGAATCGCGCGTCAGCTTTCGGGCCGTCCCTCGTGTCGCGTTGCGCTGGCGGGTGACCGCTCTGGATCTAGTGGAGGAAAGCCGCTTGGAGGATCGCCTTCGCGCTGCAAAGAAGTCAGGCAAAGCCTGTGCGCCCTGGCTGGGACGTTCCACCACGCTGGCCGCGGAGGTCACTGCGACCTCGGTGCAGATTCAGACTCCGGCGTGGCCGTTCGTAGCTGGCGACTGGATTTATCTGGCCGACGATCTGCGCGCCTCTGACGTGCGGCAGATCTCATCCGTGGTCGGCAACACGCTCACGTTGTCTGGCGCTGTCAGCCGTCCTTATCCCGCCTGCCTGCTCGTCTGGCCATTGCTGTTCGGGAAATTCGCGGCCGAAGATCTCGCGGCCCTGACCTCTCGTCACGGTCAGACGACGATCAGCATCCAGGAACTGACCTCGGCGGAGGCCGCTCCGATTGGGACACCGCTCCCGCCCATTGACGGCATTGGCGGCTGGATCATCGGCGACACCTTTGAAGTCCAATGATTCCGCAGACCGAGACGATCCTCAAAAGCTACTTCCAGACGGGCGACAAGCCCGACCAACTGGAATTCGAGGAGTTGATCGGGACGATGTTCCATCAGGATCAGTTGGCCATTACCACGGCGGATGACGCCGCTGACGTCGCCGCCGACGCGATGGCGCTCGCACCGGTTTGTTTGCTCAAGGCCACCGCTGGTGGCGGTGTGACACCACCGTGGACCCTGGCCGCCCAGCGCAACGTGGCCGCGATGGCGTCCATCGGCTCGGGCACCGTTCGCATCACCTGGACCACGGCGTTCCCGAACGTGAACTACGTCCCGGTCATCAATGCCAGTTACACGCCCTCTGGCTCGCCGCCCGACCGCATCGAATCGTTCGTCATCCTCTCGCAATTGACCAACCGCATCGACGTGCAGTTCTGGATGGGTGGCAATGTGCATTATCCGGACCGGATCTTCCTCGTCGCCTATCAGGTCTGATGAACTATCTCTCCCGCCCCATCTTTCAGTTCACGGTCAACTGGGCCGATCCGGTCAACCGTTCGTTCCCGTACGATCTGCGCGAAGTCTCGCTCGGGTTTGGTGCGGAGTATTTCACCAGCCGCCAGACGCATGTCGCCCAGGGCGCGCAGTTCATGGTGGATCTCACCACCGATGCCGCCATCGTGGAATTCGATGCTTTCACCGCTGACCGGCTTGGCCCGGCGAAAAGTTTCTGGCTGCCAGTGCCGATGGAGGCGTTGGAAATCGTCGCAGGGGTCAGTGCCACTCAATTCGACATCACCGACCAGAACTTGCGCGATACTTGGGCCGATCATCCGGATGTTCATCTCTACTTCACCGCCGGCGGACAGACGCCCCAGGCCGCACAGATTGCAGCGGTGGCCGATCTGGGCGGCGGCATCGAGCGCGTCACTCTGACCACAGCATTGGCGGTCCCGGTGAACAGCAGTTGGTCGGCGGCTCGGCTGCATTGCGTCCGTCTGGCCGACGACGTGGAACGCGCCTGGTTGCCGAGGGAAGGCTGGCAACGGCGCTCACTGCGCGTCATCGAGCTTCCCCTGGAGTACGCCGAACCAGTCACGGCCAGTCCGGTGATTTACCTGTATCACTTCTGGGCGGCGGCCCCGATTGATTATCACTGGTACTTCACCAGCTTCGCTTCCAACGTCCTCTCCGCTGGCAACGAATACGTGGCGGCTCCCATAAATCACGGGCGGCTCAGGCAGAGCGTCCGATTCGAGGCGGAGTCGTTGGAAATCTACGCGGGTTATTCGGCAGATCATCCGCTGGCCCTCTTTCTTCCCGTGCCGACGGGCCGGCCCATCAACGTCGAAGTGTTCGAGACGACTTTCGACGATCCCGATACGGTCACACGGCTCTTTACGGGCCAGGTGCGCCGAGTGCCGGATTCTGGGGAGCGATTGACCGCGCACTGCGACAGCTTTGCCTCGCTGCTCAAGCAGCGCATTCCGCCGCTGCTGGCCAAGCCCGATTGCGATTATCAGGTGTACGATTCCCGGACGTGCAAGGCGCCGCAGGTCAAGTTCCAGACCTCGGGCCACATCACGGCCATCGACAACACGGCGCAGCCCCCAACCATGACGATTTCGCTTCGGTTCCCCAATGCGACCCGCACCGCAGCCAGCTATTTCGCCCAGGGCTGGATCGAAACCGGGATGCGTTTGAGCTTCGAGGTCCGCACCATCTTCAATTCCACTTGGGATGCGGGCGCATCCCGTCTCACAGTGGTCTTGAATGCTCCGCTCTTGAAAGCCGTCGTCGGGCAGGAGGTGCAGATCATTCCCGGATGCGATGGCACCGCCGGCGCCTGCCTGGCGAAGTTCCGCAACTACGAAAACTTTCCCGGCTTCATCGGCATGCCTCGGAACAACCTTTCACTGGTCGCCATCGACAACAAGGTTAGTGCAGGAGATAAAAAATGAGAGCACCCTTCTTTAGTCAGCCCCACAAGATTCCGGAACTGCTGGCCGCCGCGCAGTCGTGGATCGGCACACCCTTCCGCCCGCACGCCAGTATAAAGGGTGCCGGTGTGGATTGCGTCCACCTGGCCTTCGAGATCTATCGGGAGTGCCGTTTCCATTTCACGTTCGACCCGCCGAAGTATTCGATGGATGGCGGGCGCCATCTCAAGATGTCGAAGGTGATCGCCTGGTTGGAACAGAGCGACAGTTTTGACCCGGTGGTCGGTGACACCATGCCGGGCGATCTGCTCCTGTTCAACATGGGCAGGGTGGATCATCACGTCGGCGTGAAGCTGGAGGGGACCCGGTTCATCAATGCCATCAACCGCTATGGTGTCCGTGAACTGGATCTTATGGACCCGACCTGGCGTTGCCGCTTCACGGTCGCCTATCGTCCGATGGAATACTTTTTCTCCCCGGCGTGAGTTTCCTTTCGGGCAACAGCAGCGCCCTGCCGTCGCGCCGGCCCCGCCCGCTTGGCGTGGACGAGAACAAGCTTTCCACCAACGAACGGGCCAGGCCGGTGCCGTACGTGGCGGGAAAGAACCGCATCGCCGTCACCTTCATCTCGGATGTGTTCGACGTGAAGAAGGACGCGGTGACGCGCGACGTGGGCAAACAAAAGACCCGCACCGGCACCAGCTACTTCTTTTCCTTTGCTGCCCTCGTTGGCCACGGTCCGTTTGACGGTATCCACGCCGTCCTGCTCAACGGTGAAACGGTGTGGGGCAATGGCGCACTGGAGGGCGATCTGAATCGTGGCGTCGATCATCCCGTGTTCGTGGACATCACCATCCCGGATTACGGGTTGATTCGTTTCTATTGGGGCACCGACGAGCAGGAGCCTGATGCTTATCTCAACAGCAGGAGCGGTGTGCAGCATCCGGCCTATCGCGGTTTTGGCTACATCGTCGCGCACCAGCTTTTTGCCGGCTTCAACCAGAGCAACATCCAGAACCTCGAAGTCATCGTCAGTCGGTTTCCTGAGTTCGGAAGTTCGCCGCCCATCATCGACGCCATCAGCGCCAACCCCATCAATGTCCTCGTGGACTGGCTCCTCTCACCCCGCCTCGGTCGCGGTTTTGATTCGGCCTGGCTGGACGTGGCCGACTTGGAAGCGGTCGGCACGCAGGTCGCAGGCGAGCGTCTCGGCATCTCACCGGTCATCACCACGCAGAAGGATGCCATTCAGTGGATCGTCCATCTGCTCGAATATATCGACGGCTTCCCGAGGATCTCGCCCAAAGGATTGCTTTCCATTGGGTTGGTCCGTCCCGGCTACGACGTGGACGAGCTGCCGGTGGTGGATGAGTCGGTGATGATGGAGCCCTTGAACATAACGCCGGAGGACTATTCTTCGGCGTTCAACGAAACCAACATTCGCTTCACCGACCCCACGCAGAACTACGACCCGAATTCCAAGACCT
>DASYTX010000025.1:0-2490 GCA_036001865.1 Terriglobales bacterium | reverse complement strand
TGATGTCGCAGGGAGGGTTGAGAGCCAGGCGCGCGCCAGCCGATCACTCACTATCGCCATAATCACAGCGCTGGTTGTCGTCTTCCTGCTTCTGTACTTGGCACTCGACTCGTTCGTCGACGCGGCGGTCATCCTGGGGACTTTGCCGGTCGCTTTCGTGGGCAGCATCGTTGCGCTGCTGATTACCGGTGAAACCTGGAACGTCTCCTCGCTTGTGGGACTGATCGGCCTGTTCGGCATCGCTGTGCAGAATGGCCTTGTGCTCGTCACTCAAACTCGTTCGCTTCTTGCCGAAGGCAAGCCCTTCGAAGAAGCCGTGAAGGAAGCGAGTATCGGGCGTGTACGACCCAAGATCATGACTGCTGCCACCGCCATCCTGGGGTTGCTGCCGATCCTTCTCCTCCGCCTGCATGGGACGGAGATTGAGCGGCCGCTCGCGATTGTGTTGACGGGCGGTCTGATTACATCCACGCTATTCACGCTTCTTGCTCTGCCAACCTTCTACATGTTCGTGCATCACGTAAAGCTTAAGCTGGCTAGGGAGAGTGGTGTACACCCTACGCATGAGGTAAGAGGGAGCCCATGAATCGCGTAGCAGCCCTGTTTCTCTTCCTCGCGATTGCCGTCAACTCCGTGGGATGCGCGGCCAAGCGGCCCACTGCAAAGTCAGACGTGCATGATCGACAATTCTTGAGACGGACCTTGGACCACCTAACGCATGACATGAAGATTGCGCGCGCCTGCGCGGGTAAGCACATCCGTCAGGAACTCAGCACCTTTTGCAAGGACCTCCTTCAGGATCAAACTCGCGAACACGACCAGATGAGTAGGTGGCTGCAGGACTGGTACCAGCGGAAGCCGCCTTCCGACCCATTTCCTCTCTGGATCGAAAGTCAGAACGGGGAAGTCTTTGAACGGTATTTTCTAAACGGCATCTTGGATGGCCACCGGGAAGTAGCTAAGCGGGCTGCTGATTGCACCAAACACGCCAGACACCCCGAATTAGCTGAGTTCTGCAAGGAAGTCTCGGAGCATCGCACGCAAGAGGCCCGCACGATGGAACAGTGGAATTGCCAATGGTTCAAAGAGTGCGATTGATGTTCAGCTAAGTACCGGCCGCGCCCTCCGGCTAGCGTCCTGAACTCTGCTGGCCGCGCAGCCACTCCAGGTACATCTGCTCGTCGGACTTAGTGTTTGTGCGCAGAACGTGGCGCACGCTGTGGCCGCTGACCAGGTGGCAGACCTCCTCGGCCACGTTCTTGGTGTGATCGCCCGCGCGTTCCAGCGCTTGTGCCATGAAGAGCACCTGCACCGCTTCGGGCGCGGCGGTCCCTTCCACATGGCGGATGTAGATCAGGTTGCGCAAGCGATCGAGCACGGCGTCGGCGCGCAGCACGGCGATGGCGCGGTCCACATCGCGACGGGAGAATGCGTCATAAGCATCGACCAGCATCTTCTCCAAGACGGACGCCATGCGGATGAGGTCGTGGATGTCCTCCGTCTCCACCCGGGTGCTGATGGCCTGGGCGCGGGTGACGAAGCTCGAGATCAGGTCGCCGATTCGCTCCAAGTCAGTGACACATTTCAGGCAGGCCAGCAGTTCCCGTACCTGCTCCGCGGGCACGCGGGTGACGGCCAGCGCCACCTGCTCATCAATCTGCTGATCGATGCGGTCCAGCTCCTGCTCGCATTCGTGCACCGCGGAATATTGCGCCGACGAGCGTTTTGCCAAGCCGTCCGCAGCACCGGCGACGGCTGACCTTGCCAACTCGATAGCTCGCAGGGTGAGTGCTACCAGCTCGGCGGCGTCCGGGGGTGCTTCGCTTGGGTTTCTCATTGCGATACTCGCGGCCATTGTCACCTCACTCGATGGGCGCGCTGGTGGCGCGATTGCGCTTCCCATTGCTCCTCCTAATCCATTAGTAGGCGGCGAGTGTTACGGGAGGATGAAACGGGTGTGAATTTCCGGTGAACAACGTCGCACGGCTCCCGTGGTTACTTGCAGCGCGGGCTCAGCCCTGCGGCTGAGTGGCGTGGAGAGTGGCGGCGGCCAAAGTCGCCAGCGGGAGGGTGAATACAAAGGTAGCGCCGCGCCCCAGGGTGCTCTCAGCACGGACGGAACCACCGTGGGCGCGCACGATATGCTTGGCGATGGCCAGACCCAGCCCGGTCCCGCCGGACTCCACCGACCTCGCCTTGTCCACTCGGTAGAAGCGCTCGAAGAGGCGCGACAGGTGTTCGGAGGCGATGCCCGCGCCAAAATCGAGAACGTAAAATTCCACGGCGTTCCCCGCGTCGCGCGCCCCGACCATGATCTTGCCGCCGGAAGCGCCGTACTTGACCGCGTTGTCCAGCAGGTTGGCGAGCACCTGGTGGATGGCATCGCGGTCGGCGCTGACCGGACGCGCGCTTTCGGCCTCCACTAGCAGCTCCAGCCCTTTGGTCTTGCAGATTTCGCGGAAGTTCTGCTCTGCGTCGTGCAGCAAATCT
>DASYTX010000024.1:0-11919 GCA_036001865.1 Terriglobales bacterium | reverse complement strand
CAGCAAACTGGTTGAGGGCTCGATGATGAGATAGATCAGGCTGACGACCATGACCGCCAGGATGGCGATGTTAGAGGCATTTTGTCCCTTGTACGTTATGGGCGCTCCTGGAAGAAGTCCCTGGAGCTTGGCCGCCGCCATAAGACTCCCTGTGAACGTCAGGCCACCAATGAGAACTTCAAAGCCGACGGTCGTCATCAGCACTTTGCCCAATACGCCGCCGTGTCGGAAATATTCGGAAATGCCGATCAGGGTGGCCGCTAGGGCTCCGAGTGAGTGCGAAAGTGCCGTCCGTTGCGGCACGGCCGTCATCGGCACCCACAATCCCATACTGCCCCCGATGATCGAGCCCAGGGCGAGTCCTGGAATAATCCATTTGTAAGTGACAATTTCGTGGTGGAAAAGGGTACCGACTACGGCCGCGACCATGCCAAACTCGGCCAGAAACATGCCTCTTCGCGCGTACCTGGGCGAACTCAGTCCCTTTAGCCCCAGGATGAACAGGGCGGCTGACACAATGTAAAAGAATTTCAACGCCGGAGTGAAATCCACACCGCTGGCATAGCTTCGCAGTCTGTCGAACCAGTAAATAACCGCCAGGACGCAGGCGGCAGCGATGGCCAAGGCCAGCAATGTCTCCCGGCGGAACCGGGACCGCTGTCGTTGTTCCGCGAGGTCGCGCTCTTTCTTGAACATCTTCAACATCCGGTCGGTGATGAGGAACCCACCGACCACATTGGTCGAAGAGCACGCCACCGCAATGAAACCGAACGTTGTACTCAGAGGGCCGTAATCGGCGCCGGCGATCACCAGTGATCCAATCAGCGAAATCCCAGACAGCGCGTTGGTGGCCGACATCAGTGGAGTGTGGAGCAGTGGAGGGACACGAGAGATGACGTGATACCCGAGGAAGCCGGCGAGCATGAAGATGTAGAGCCCAATTTCAAGTTCCGTCGTCATGTGAGTGGGCTCTCCTAGTTCGTTGGCGCCTGCTCCGTCAAGTAGCGCTGACGGTTGTCAAGATTGCGTTCTTAACCGCCTCATGCAGAATCTCGCCCTGATGGGTCACAAGTGGGCCGCGTGTCAGCTCGTCGCTCAGGTCGAGGTGAAGTTTTCCTTCCTTCACCAGATGAATTAGGAAATTGGTGACGGTCTTGGCATACATCCGACTGGCGTGGAACGGCACCGTGCTGGGAAGGTTTGTTGGGCCGAGGATCGCCACGCCGTGCTTCACCACCTCCTTGCCAGGTGCCGTGAAAGCGCAGTTGCCTCCTTGTTCGGCCGCCAAATCCACGATGACCGAGCCCGGCCGCATGCCCTGCACCATATCCTCGGTAATGAGCACTGGGGCGCGCTGCCCTGGAACTAGCGCCGTCGTGATGACGACATCCGCGGCTGCTACACTTTTAGCCATCATCTGCTGCTGTTGCTTGTAAAACTCCTCCGATTGAGCTTTGGCGTAGCCGCTCTTGTCTTCCGTGCCTTTTGTTTCAAGCCCGAGGTCCACGAATCTTGCGCCAAGGCTTTCCACCTGTTCCTTTACCGCCGGCCGCGTGTCGTATGCCTCCACAACCGCACCGAGCCGCTTGGCAGTCCCGATCGCTTGCAACCCGGCTACACCCGCGCCGATGACGAAAACCCGCGCCGGAGTGATGGTGCCCGCGGCAGTCATGAGTAGAGGAAAGAATTTCGGGAGACGGTTCGCCGCAATCAGAACGGCCTTGTAGCCGGAGAGGTTGCTCATGGCACTGAGGGCGTCCATGGCTTGGGCGCGCGTAATGCGCGGCATCAGCTCCATGGCGAACGCCGTCACCCTGCGCTCCGCAAGGGCCCTGATCCCCGTGGTGTTGGTGTAGGGTTGCAGGAAGCCGATCAACGTGGCCCCTTCTTTTATCCTGCTGATTTCATCCGCGGTCGGGGGTTGAACTTTCAGGAGAATGTCAGCCTGGCTAAACACTTCTGGCTCGAGGCGCGCACCGTGTTGTGCATAAAAGGGGTCTAAGAAACCCGCCGCCTCGCCCGCGCCCGACTGCACCGTGACGTCCAACCCTGCTTGCGTGAGCTGCGGAACCAGGTCCGGAACCAGCGCCACGCGCTGCTCGCCCTCCACCGTTTCCTTGGGAACGCCGACTATCATCCCCGCCTAACTCTTGGATTCCTTGGCCGGAATCCAATAGACCTCTTCCTTAAGCGTTTCCTTGGGGAAACCACGCCGCCGCAAAATCCCCTTGCCGTGCTCGATCATCTCCGGGTGACCACACAAGTAGCCGACGGTGTTCTGGCCTGTGAGCCCCCACTGATCCGTATACTTGCGAATCAGGTCATCCACGCGACCGGTTTCGCCCTGCCAGCTCTGGTCTTCCCAGGGTCGGCTGACCGTGGCGACATAAGTGAGCCACGGGGCTTGGTCAGCGATTCCTTGCAACTCCTCGTGATAGCCGAACTCCCAGGAACGGCTGGCGCCGTTGAGAAGGTACAGGTTGTGCTCGCCTGAAAACCTGTTTTCCTTCCAGTCCTTGTAAAGGGTTCGCACGTAGCTTACAAACGGGGCGATTCCCGTGA
This sequence comes from Terriglobales bacterium, assembly GCA_036001865.1. Classification (GTDB taxonomy): domain Bacteria; phylum Acidobacteriota; class Terriglobia; order Terriglobales; family Acidobacteriaceae; genus DASYTX01. Next base: position 9,357 of record DASYTX010000024.1, on the reverse strand, counting down.
CTGTAGAGACCAGCAAGTGGTTGGTGTGGCCGCTCTTGGTATCCAGCGTGAAGCGTCCCTTGGGCCCCTTGCGCATGAGCATCTCTTCGCCTACCTGGAGTTGGTACAGCAGGGGCGTGAGCTGGCCTTGGGGCACCAGCTCAAAAAAGAACTCCAACTCTTTCTCGTAGGGCGACGAAACGATCGAATATGGCCGCTCAATTCGCTTGCCGGACGTCTCGACCCCCAGCGTCGCATACTGGCCAGCGGTGAAGGGGAATTCCGCCTCCGGATCAATACGGATCATCCAGAGATCCGGGGCAAAATCCACACGCTTGGTAATTTTCGGACGATAAAACTTGTCGCTCAGAACAGGCGGGGTAGCCATCGTGCGGGAATGTTAGGCCGCAGGAACAGGCGAGTCAACGAGGGGGAGGACTGTTTTTTGTAACGAGCCCCTATCCCCGTGCAAGGCAATCAGCAAAGATAGACTGCTCCCCGGCTCACTGATCTGAGCGGCAGCGCTGCTCTCATTTCCCATGGCTCTCAACGCACGCAGCAGAAGATCCGCGCCGGCAGCAGGTTGCGAAACTCGATCTCCTGGCGGACGTTGCCGAAGAGCCGCCACAAGTGGGGCACGATCGCGCTGGTGAATTGATACACAAGGAAGGTGCCGCCGCGGCGCAGCAGGTTGCGCGATTGCTGGAGGATACGCTCGCGTAAATCCTCAGGCATGGTGCTGTAGGGGATCCCGGAGATGATGACGTCGGCCTGCTTTAGGCCGAGAGCGGCCAGCACCTGCGCCACCTCTGCCGCCGAAGCCTGGCAGACGCGCAGCCGGTCATCGGAGAAGCTGCGCCGCAGGTAGGCGACGAATTCGGCGTTGTTCTCGATCGCCACCAGCACCCCGTCGGCCCGCAGCCGCCGCAGGATCTCGGCAGTCAGCGTGCCCACGCCTGGCCCGTACTCCACCACCACGCGCGCCTCCGCCCAATCGACCTGCGTCAGCAGGTGCCGGGTGAGGGACGACGAACTGGGCAGCAGCGAGCCCAGCGCGCGCGGGTACTTGAAAAACATTTTGGCAAACAGCAGGAGGGGCTCAACTTTTGCGCTCAAATCGATCTCCCAGCAGGGGACGTTCCAGGGGAAACCGCTCCATTGGATGCGTACAGTGCTCCGGCGAGAGTAGCGCCACGACCGTGCTGCCGCTCATCTGCAGCAGCCGTCGCTATGCCGCAAAATGTACTCTCGCCAACAGGGCTCGAGATAAGACGTACTATCCTACAGGAGGACTGGCAATGAGAGTAGGCGCACGTAACCGGATCGTGGGAGAAGTCACGAGCATCAGCAAGGGGCAAGTCATGTGTCTGGTGAAGCTCGAGGTTCCCGCCAAATCGCAGATGGCTTCGGTGATGACGCTGGAATCCCTTGACGAGCTCAGCCTGAAAAAGGGCGACAAGGTCGAGATCATCGTCAAGGCGGTGAACGTACTGCTGCTCAAGCCTTAGGAGGCGTGCGGCTTCCCACTCAGTCTTCAGGGCACGGCCTTTCGGCGAGCGCGCTGCAGCCTGAACTGGGCTACGATGATTTTGAACACCATTCCAGGGGAGTCGCACATCCCGGTATCCATCATCCCGACTGACGAACAGCAGGAGCCAACCCGGGACGCAGCGGCCGCCGGGTCGCGCGCAGCGGGCCTTGCCGGGCCGCGCTTTCCCACCTCGACCATTCTGTTGCTATTGATTGCCATCGCCGCTGCCGTGCTGCGCTTCAGCCACCTCACCGACAAGAGCCTCTGGTTCGACGAAGGTTTCAGCGTCGGGATCGCCCGCCTGGGCTGGTATGACTTCCTTCAGTTGCTGGCGCGGCGCGAACTGAACATGGCGCCTTATTACCTGCTGCTGAGAGGCTGGCTGGAGCTGGGCAGGAGCGAGTTTTTCGTGCGCAGCCTTTCGGTGCTTGCGGCGTTGGCCACGTTGCCCGCCCTTTACCAGCTTGGCAAGCGGCTGTTCGATGCGCGCGTGGGGCTCACCGCCGCGCTGCTGCTCGCGGTCAACGCCTACCACGTGCGCTACTCGCAGGAGGCCCGCAGCTACACCCTGCTGGTGCTGCTGTGTGTGCTTTCTTCTCTTTGGCTCATCAAAGCGGTTGAAACACCAGCGCGCCGGACCTGGCTGGCGTATACCGTGCTCAGCGTGCTGGTGATTTACTGCCATTTTTACGGAGTGTTCGTCGTGGCAGCGCAGTGGGCATCGCTGCTCTTTCTGCGCCGCCATCACCTCGCCGCGCGCGAGTTCCTGCGCAGCGCCATCTGGGTCGTGCTTCTCTGTGTGCCCATCGCCATCACCCTGCTGTTCTCCGGAAGCTCGGGACTTCAGTTTGTGCGACCCACCACTGCTGCCGGCCTGTGGCAGTTTCTGGTTTCCTTCGCCGGAAACGGCGGCGGATTGCTCATTGCTGCGCACGCCATCGCGTTGGCCGCAGCCACAGCCGCCGCTGGGACGGCGTTGCGGAAGCACGGGCGCTCATTCGAGTTCTGGCGCTACGGCCTGCCGTTCTCCTGGCTCACGCTGCCGATGGCGATGGTGCTGGCGGGCTCCCTCGCGCGCCCTATGTTCGTGGGCCGCTACTTGATCGGCAGCCTGCCCGCGCTGATGCTGTTATCGGCTGCTGGCATTTGTCGGCTGCGCCCTGCGGCGCTGCGGGTCGCGGTGGTTGTGATCCTTGGGTTCCTCTCGCTGCGCGGTGTCGCAGCCTACTACCAGCGCGACTTCGACCTGGTCCGCGACGACTGGCGCTCCGCCAGCCGCCATGTCCTCATCAGCGCCAGCCCAGGCGACGCCGTCTTTTTCTATACCGCGCCCGGCCGCATGCCATTCGACTATTACCGATGGCTGGAAGGAAAGTCTGCGAGCGACCCACTTGTCATCTACCCCGCACATGCGGAACGCCTGAACTACCGCGATTTCCTGGTTGAGCCGCTGGCAGAAATCCTGCCAACCGTCCCAACTCACCACCGGCGCGTATGGCTGGTGCTCAACCAGCACGGCGGACCGGAACGCCCCGATATGGGCAGCCAGGTGATGCGCGCCTGGTTTGGGCAGCGCTACACGCTCAGCGGCGAGCAGGACTTCAGCGGGATTGAGGTCCTTCTCTACAGCAAGTAAGTGCGGGCGCGCTTACTGTAGCTTGGCGTACTCCGCCTTGGCGTCGCGTAGTAGCGGGAGGTCGGGATCGGCGTTCCGCCATATTGCGAGGAAGTCCTGATAAGCAGTGCGGGCCTTAGGCAGATCGCCTTGCATGGCATAGGCCCGCGCGAGCCCCAACTGAGCAAGCGACAGAACAGGGTCGGTTGGTCTTGACAGTTTTAGCCGTAGTACCTTCTGGAACTCGGCCACCGCTTCGCTGGCTTGTCCCGCCTGCAAATAGGCCCGGCCGCGGAGATACAAGCTGCCGGTGTGAGCGTCATCATAGGGGTCGGCAACCCTCAGCAGCTCCACTGCCTTGCTCGCCTTACCGCGCTGCAGCTCGATGATGGCATAGACCTGGGGAAGCTGCAGGTGCTTCAACAACGTATCATCGGGACGACGCTCGGCAGCGCGCTCACTCAACTCCTTAGCTTTCCCGGTGTCCCCCGCCAACGCGAGCACGAAGGCCGCATCGCCCATTGTGCGCGGGCTGCTTGAGAGGGCCAGGCCTTCGGCGGCGGCTTGCTTTGCGGGCTTTGGATAACCGAACGTCGCCTCCACTCCCGCCTGAAAAAGTTTGATCCCGGCTGCGCCCTCCTTCAGCTTATAGCGCAAGGCCGTCTCTTTGATTCGAGCGGCCAGTTCGCGCACGTCTCGCAATCGGCCCTCGCTGGCGGCGAGTTGAAACTGGATATGGAGATAAATCGGCTCTCCTTCAGGGCCGATACCCCGTAGCGTCTCCAATTCGCGCTGCATGGTCGCGCGGTCGTTCTGAGCCCATGCGATCCCGCAGAGCATGGCATGAGCGAACGGCCCGCCCACCTTGCGGCGCAGGCTCTCCTGGATCGTCGCCTTGGCCTCTTCGAGGCGGTTCAGGCCCAGATACGCGGCTGCCAGATTGGAGTAACCGGTAAAGGCGTCGGGCATGAGTCGGACCGCTTCGCGCGCACTATCCAGGGCCTTTTCGTACTGGCCCAAGGCGATATAACCAACCGCCAGGTTGTTATAGGGGATGCCATCACGAGGATACGTCTGCTTGTAGATCTCATAGGCGGCCATGGCCTTGTCCATGTCGCCAAGGGCATCGGCGTAGTAATGGGCCGTGATGTAGTGGCGCTCGCGTTCGCTGGTGCGGTCGCGTAGTTCGAAGGCCTTGCGCTGGTGCTGCTCAGCCAGCTCATGTTGGTCGAGATTGCCGTACACCGTCCCTAGGCGGGCATAGGCCATGGCAAAGTTGGGATCCAGCTCAATGGCGCGCTGGTAGAGCGGGATGGAGCTAAACTCTCTGCCACTGACTTTCTGAGCGTCCGCCAAGCTGAAGGCGTGGAGCGCTTCCAGTGAAGAAGTTGTCGCTTCCGCCAAGGGCTTGTCGAATTTTTCGATCGAACCAAGCGATTCTCCCAGCTCCTGCCGCAGGCGGGTGCTGGCCTGGTCAAGCGCAGCCAACACCTGCTCTTTGCTCCCGGCTTCCGCCTGTTCTCTGGCGAGAGAATCACCGGTGGCGGCATTCACCGCGTCCAGCGTGATGACATACTGTCTGCCCAGCATGCTGATGGCACCCGTGAGCGTGGCCTTGACCCCGTTGCGTTGACAGATCTCACGGGCCACGTCGCCGCTAAGGCGCTGCTCGGGCTGGCGGCCCATCAGCCGTAGCGTCTGCCGCACTTTCTCTTCGGGAAAGACGTTCAGGTAGGGCGACTGGCCCAGATCCACCGCCAGCGCTTTCTTCAGGGTGTCATCGAACACCGGGTCGCCGGTGGTGTTGACGAAGTCCGCCAGCAGGATGAAATCGCGCTCGGTCAAGGCGCGAGCGCGGCGTGACTGGAACGAAAGCGCGATCGCGGCGGCGATCGCCACCACCGCCGCCAAGGCAACGTAAAATCGCACCCTGCCGCGCCGCGCTGCCGCGGCAGTGGAGATCCCGCTAGGGCCGGCGGCGGCAACTGCGCCAGAACCGGGCGGTGTTACCGCTGTCGCCACTGCGGCGCTACCGCTGGCGCTTGCGTCGGCGAGCGACATCCCGCTTGCCGCCGCTTGCCGTCCGGAATCCGTGTCGCGCTTCAGCCGCTTCAGGTCAGCGCGCATGTCGGACGCGCTCTGGTAGCGCAGCTCGCGGTCTTTTTCCAGCGCCTTGTTGATGATCTCCTCCAGCTTGGCGGGTATTTCCGGATTCAGCCGCACCGGCGGCACCGGCGCCCGGTTGAGGATGGCGTCGAAGATCACCGCCGAGGTGTCGCCGCGGAAGGGCAGCGTGCCCGTGGCCATCTCGTAGAGCACAGCGCCGAAGGAAAACAGGTCAGTGCGCGCGTCCAACTCCTTGCCGCGCGCCTGTTCCGGGGACATATAGGCCACCGTGCCTACCGTGCTGCCAGGACTGGTGAGGTGCTCCTCGATGGTGACTGCCGTGGGTCCGGCCATTGCACCCACCGCCCGCGGCTGTAGGCTCTTGGCCAAGCCAAAGTCCAGCACCTTCACCTGGCCGCGTGCGGTAACGAAGATGTTCGCCGGCTTGATATCACGATGGATGATGCTCTTGTCGTGGGCAGCGTCCAGCGCCTCGCTGATCTGGATCGCGATCTCCAGCAACCTGTCGAGATCGAGCCTCTGGGTCTCGATGACCTGCCGCAGGGTGTGGCCTTCGAGCAGCTCCATCACCAGGAAGCCGCGGCCGTCGTGCTCATCGACGTCGTAGATGGTGCAGATATTGGGATGGTTGAGCGCAGACGCCGCTCGGGCCTCGCGCTGGAACCGGTCCAGCGCCTGCAGGTCTGCGGAGACCTCCTGCGGCAAGAATTTCAGGGCGACGCGGCGACCAAGGCGTAGGTCTTCTGCTTCGTAAACCTCGCCCATGCCCCCGCCGCCCAGGTGCCGCAGCACGCGGTAGTGCGAAATGGTTTCGCCAACCATCAGGGCAAGCATGGTAGGCGGTGGTATTTGCGCAAGTCAAACGCCCTGGGCAGCTCAGAGCGGCTATTCGTACCGCAGGCTTTCGATAGGGTCTAGCTGCGCTGCGCGTGTGGCCGGAACGGTGCCGAAGATGATTCCCACCAGCGAAGAGACCGCGATGGCGATGATGGCCGAGAGTCCAGAGATGGGAATACGAAAGTTCGTAAGGAAGCGCACCGAAAGCGGCAGTGCCAGTCCAATGACCGTGCCGATCACTCCGCCGACGAGCGAGATCAGGACGGCTTCGGCGAGGAACTGCAGCTTGATCTCCCATTTGGTCGCTCCGATCGCCTTGCGGATGCCGATCTCGCGGGTGCGCGACGTCACCGTGGCCAGCATGATGTTCATGATTCCTACGCCACTGACTATCAGAGTGACAGTAGCAATCAGAAGCAGCACCACGGTCAGCGCGTCGGCTGTCCTGTCGGCCACGGAGATGAGCTGCGATAGGTTTTCCACCCGGTACACGGACTCCGGCCGGTGACGCGACTGCAGCACAGCATGGATCTGGGCGGTGGCGCGCGGCACCTCGGAGGCGTCCGACACTGAGAAGTACATCTGGTTCACGGCATCGCTGGAAACGAAGTAGCGCGCCGCCGTGTAAGGGACCACGATGCTTTCCGACGCCAGCTCCGATTGCCCAAAAGTCTCCACCGTCTCGCGAAAGGTGCCGATGATGGTGAACGGCAGCCCGCTGATCTTTATGCTGTGCCCGAGCGCCCCTTCTTGACTACCGTAGAGCCGGCTGGCGAGCTGATAGGTGATGACCGCCACCTTATTGCGGGCCCGCGAGTCATCGTCGTCGAAGAAGCGACCGGCCAGCACCGTCAGGTTGCGCACCGCGCGGTAGTCAGGATCCACCCCGAGCACCTGCACGTCACGCTCGCGCCCTTCCCCTACCGGGATACGCTCGTGCAGCGTGAGCATGGGCGTGGCCGCCACTACCGCCGGCACTTGGCTCTCTACCGCGCGCACATCGTCCACGGTGAGGAAGTCCTGCTGGCTGGTGGTGCGCGTACCTTCGCCCTCATAGAAGGCATAGATCATGTTGGCGCCGATGGCCTGGATCTGGTTCAGCACGTATTGCTTGCCGGTCAAGCCGATGGTCACCACCAGGATCAGCGACGCCGTTCCAATCACTACTCCCAGCGCGGTCAGGGCAAAGCGGATCTTGTTGAGCGAGAAGCTGTCGAGGGCGACTTGAACGATCTCCCAGGTGACGATCTGCCGCGACTGCGTTGCGTCCGCCATTGCTGATTGAATTCTCATGCTGTTGGGAGCGATTCTCAAGGCTGCGGTGGTTCCGGCCGATTTGTGAACAACACCTTGCCCCCGCTCTCGCGCACTACATATGCGCTATGGCCCAGCAGCTTTTCAATCCGCCAGCGCTCTGTTCCCGGGGTAAGAAGGTAATAGCGCCGCGGCCCGGCCCAGAGCTGTTGCAGATCACCGTCGTTTATGAACACGTCCGGCGCGTCCGGCGCGTTGGACCCATACTCGAAGTTGGCCCGGCGCCCATTCAACAACAGCGCCGGCCGGTTGGTGTAGAAGAACACCGAAGAGAAGGGGTAATAGTGGCCGTCCACGATCAGCTCTCCCGCGGGCGCGCGCTCCAGAGCCACGGCCAGCGGACGCGAAGACATGTAGGGATCGAATGCACTCATGGCCAGGCGCGCAGCGTGGAAAAACACCACCATCATCGCCGCCATAGCAATGTACGCCCGCCATCCGCGCAGCACCCAAAGCGTCACCGCACCCAGAGCGAACCCCACTGCAGCTACCAGCAGCGGAAGCCGCAAATAGGCAAATGAGTTCAACGTCAGGTCCGCCATGTGACCCAGCGATAGCGTGTACAGTTCTTCATTTCGAGAGAGTGCGGATGAAATGTCGCCCGGTGTGGGCACATTCCGTACCAGGTAAAGGAGCGTTCCTGCCCCCAGCGCACATACAGTCGCGACCGCGGCAACGACCTTCGTGCCCACATCCGACCAGCGGGTCTCGCCTGCCATCGGCGAGCCGATCAGCAACGCCAGCGCCGGATAGATGGGCATGCTGTAGTACTCCTGCGTGGTTGACAACGTGAAGAACAGCATCACCACGCCGATCCAGCACAGGGCAAGCAGGCGGGCGCGGCCGGCACGGTCTGCGGGACGGTAGCTCAGGCGCGCTGCCGCCGGCAGGAAAACGCTCCATGGACCCAGCCAGACAAGCTGCGACAGCCAGAACCACCAGCGCGGCACGGTGTTGTAGTCGCGCGGATAGCGCAGATTCAGGAAGCGGAACAGGTGCTCGTTGAGGAAGTAGAACCAGAAGAAGCCGCGGTAGTGCCCCGGTTCGCTGCGCATGGTGAAGTCGAAGTAAGGTGGATTGCGCAGGATGGCCAACAGGTGCCAGGGTGCAGCGATCAGAACGATGACCGCCAGTCCCGCGAACGGATGCAGGCGCCGCCACGTCCTACGCGCGAACAACTGTCGCGTGATGACGAGGTAGAGGAATGCCGCCCCGATCGGGAAAACTATCCCGATCAGCCCTTTCAGCAGCAGGCCGGCTGCGAGGCTTGCGGCCAGCAGCAACGCCCATCGCCGCGGACGGGCTTCGTCGTCGTCGAGCGCGCGCAGCAACGACCACAACCCGACGATGATCGTCAGCGTAAGCGCGGCATCCGGGATCAGGATGCGCGTGAACAACCACAGTCCGATGCAAGTCGCCAGCACCAATCCGGCATAGAGGCCAGCTTGTTCGCCGAAAGCCCACCGCCCGAATCGCCGCGTGACCAGGCACAACGCGATAGCGGTCAGCACCAGCCACAGCCGCGCCACCCAGTCGTGCACCCCGAACACGCGATACGACACCGCCATCAGCCAGTAGGGCAGCGGTGCCTTTTCCAGGTATTTGACGCCGTTCAGCCGCGCGGTGACCCAGTCGCCGGATTCCAGCATGTTGCGCGCGATCTGCGCCTGCACCGCGTCCACGTCGTCCATCAAGGACGGCGAGAACATGCAGCCGGCGAAGATCGCGGCCGCAAAGGACACGACGATCAGATCGCGGATGTTGTAAGCGCTTCGCGGCTTTGTTCCAGGGCGGGGGAGGGCTGGATGTTCCAGCGCCTCATCCACAGGAACAACGTCATAAGTCCCCATAAGTGGTATCCAACGTCAATGCGGCGGGCGAGATGGTCGGTGATCAGCTTCTCGATGTAGTTCCAGCGGAACAGTCCGGTCGCTTCCACCCGTTCCCGGCTCAC
>DASYTX010000023.1:0-1821 GCA_036001865.1 Terriglobales bacterium | reverse complement strand
CTTTGCCCACCAGCGCATTCATGTTGGCGCCGTCGGTGTAAAGCAGCGCGCCCTTGGCATGCAGGATGTCAGCGATCTTCTTGATCTCCTGTTCGAATACGCCCAGCGTGTTGGGGTTGGTGATCATCAGGCCGGCGACGTCTTCATTGGTTTGCGCAATGAGCGAAGGCACGTCCACCATGCCGGCCGCGTTCGACTTCAGGTTCTCAACGGCGTATCCGGCGATGGCTGCAGTGGCCGGGTTCGTCCCGTGGGCTGAGTCGGGGATAAGAATCTTCTTGCGCGGGTCCCCCTGCGATTCCAGATAGGCGCGCATCAGCAGGATTCCGGTCAGCTCTCCGTGTGCGCCGGCGGCGGGCTGCAAGGTGACGGCGTCAAAGCCAGTAATCTCGGTCAGGCACTGCGACAACGTCTTCAGGATCAGCAGCGCGCCCTGCGAGATCTTCTCAGGCTGGTAAGGATGAGAGCTGGCCAGCCCCTCCAACCGCGAGACCACTTCATTGACCCGCGGGTTGTACTTCATCGTGCACGAGCCCAGCGGGTACATGCCGGTGTCGACCCCATAATTCCAAGTGGACAGGCGGGTGAAGTGGCGGATGATCTCGATCTCGCTGACCTCGGGCATCTGGCCCAAGTCTTCCCGGTAGGCTGCTCCCAGCAGCTTGGCGGCGTCGACCTCGGGCACATCCAGCGGCGGCAACTTGTAGGCCGCCTTGCCCGGCGACGACTTCTCGAAGATCAGTCCCTCGTTCTGGTTGACGTGGCGTGTTGCTTTGGTCGGAATCATCGCGTCACCTCCGCCACCGCTGCATCGATGGATTCCTTGGTGGTCAGCTCGGTGCAGCACCAGAGGGCCGCATTGCCCAGCTCGGGATAGAACTTCTTCAGCACCGGAAACCCGCCTACGATCTTCTTTTTGAGCAAACGCTCGTTGATGGCGTACGGGTCTTCCTGAGTTTGAACGACGAACTCGTTAAAGCGCGGCGTGCCGTCGAAGAGTACCTTGGCTTTTTTCTTGAACTGGCCGACCGCATAGGCGGTCTTGGCCAGGTTCTGCTTGGCCAGATCTTTCAGGCCCTGCCGCCCGTAGACGGCCATGAAAATGTTAGCCATGAGCGCGATCAGCGCCTGGTTGGTGCAAATGTTCGATGTCGCTTTCTCGCGCCGGATGTGCTGCTCGCGCGTGGTCAGGGTAAGGCAGAAGCCGCGGCGGCCCTGCCTGTCGCGGGTCTCGCCCACCAACCGCCCGGGCATCTGCCGCACGAACTGCCCCTTGGTGGCGATTACTCCTGCGTACGGCCCGCCGAAGCCCAGCGGTACGCCAAACGCCTGCGCCTCCATGGCCACGATGTCGGCTTCCGTCGGGGCCCTTACGACCCCCAGCGAAACCGCCTCGGAAATGACGACCACCAGCAGCGCCCCTTTGCGGTGCGCCACATCGGCCACCGCAGCCACGTCCTCGATGGTGCCGAAGAAGTTGGGCGACTGGATCACCACGCACGCCGCCTGGTCATTCACCGCCTTGTCCACCGCGTTCACGTCCACGCGGCCCGTTTCGAGGAACCCGACGGTCGTCACAGGCAGACCCTGGTGGAGGGCGTAAGTGACCAGTACTTCGCGGTACTCGGGGTGCACGCTCTTGGCCACCACCGCCGCCCTTCGCCCCGTAATGCGCGCCGCCATCATCGCCGCCTCCGGCACCGCAGTGGAGCCGTCGTACATGGAAGCGTTGGCCACTTCCATGCCGGTCAGCTCGCAGATCATGCTCTGGAACTCGAAGATGGCCTGCAGCGTCCCCTGCGCCAATTCCGGCTGGTACGG
>DASYTX010000022.1:0-4840 GCA_036001865.1 Terriglobales bacterium | reverse complement strand
CGCCGAGCACGCGCGCGCGACGGCGCCGGGAGAGTGGATCACCGGGCGCGGCTGGGACCATACCTTATGGGCTGAACAGAAGCTGCCCTTTCGCCAGGACATTGATGAGGTCACGGGCGGGAGGCCTGCTTTGTTTGTCCGCGTGGACGGGCACATTGGCGTAGCCAATTCGGCCGCGCTCAAGGCGGCCGGCATCGGCCGCGAGACGCCTGATCCTTCCGGCGGCAAGATTGATCGCGACGATATGGGCGAGCTCACGGGCATCGTGCGCGAGACCGCGCTGGCCGGCGTGCAGAGCAAGGTCCCTGCGCCATTGTTGGCGCAACGCCGCCGCGGCATCGAGCTGGCGCTGGCCGAGGCCGCGCAGTGGGGCGTGACCTCCCTGCAGGACAATTCCCAGTGGGCGGACTTCCTGGTGTATGAAGAGCTGGCCCGCGAGGGCAAGCTCACCGCGCGCATCAGCGAGTGGCTACCTTTTGAGGCGCCGCTCCCAACCTTACAGAACCACCGCTCCCGCCGCTCGCAAAAGGATCCGCTCCTGCACACCGGCATGCTGAAGGGCTTCATGGACGGCTCGCTGGGCTCTGGGACTGCAGCCCTACTCGCTCCCTACAGCGACAGTCCGAAGTCCTCTGGCATCCCGCGCCTGCCGCAGGACAAACTGAACACTATTGCGGTGGAGCGCACTCGGGGTGGTTTCCAGATCGGGCTGCACGCCATCGGTGATGGCGGTGTGGAGATGGCGCTCGATGCTTTCGCCGAAGCCATACGTGACGCCCGCGAGCGCGCCTCGACGCGCGACTTTCGCTTTCGCGTGGAGCACGCTCAGGTGGTCACACGCGGGCAATTCTCGCGGTTCCGCGAGCTGAGCGTTATCGCCTCCATGCAGCCCAACCACCTGCTCACGGACATGAACTGGGCCGAAGCGCGCATCGGCAAGCAGCGCGCCAAACATTCCTATCCCTGGGCGGAGTTCCTGAAGAATGGGGTGCGCCTGGCCTTCGGCACCGACTATCCAGTGGAGCCCGTCACACCATTTCGCGGTTTGTATGCGGCAGTCACCCGCAAGAACGAAGCCGGCACGGCGGAATACTTTCCCGAGCAGAAGCTGACGATCGAGCAAGCCATTTCCGCCTACACCGCTGGGTCCGCCTATGCCGAGTTCACCGAACAGGAGAAGGGGACGCTCGAGCCCGGCAAGCTGGCCGACTTCGTGGTGCTCGACCGCGATCTCACCAAGGCCACTCCAACCGAAATCCTTCAGACCAAAGTCCTGCGCACGGTGGTCGGCGGCAAAACGGTGTACGAAGCCAAGTGAACATCCAGGACCAGCGCGGATAGATGTCGCGCACCATCAAAGCCCACCTGCTGCTGGTGCTGGTGACCTTCGTCTGGGGCGCGACCTTTGTCCAGATCAAGGACGCGCTCGCCGATATTTCTCCGCTGCTGTTCAACGCCGTGCGCATGACGCTCGCGTCGCTCACGCTGGCCCTCGTCTACCGCAGGCATTTGCGCTTCTCCCTGGCCACGCTGAAGGCCGGCGGAGTGGTCGGCTTGTTCCTCTGGCTGGGATATGAGTTGCAGACTACGGGGCTGGTCTACACCACGCCCTCAAAATCCGCATTCCTGACCGGCGTCTCCGTGGTGCTGGTGCCCGTATTCCTGGCGCTGATATGGAGGCGTCGGGTAAACCGCTGGACGCTGGCGGGCGTGGCCACTGCTTTCATCGGTCTTTACCTTCTCACCGTGCCGGGCGCCTCGGAAGGCGGACTGCTCACCGGCATCAACCGCGGCGACCTGTTGACAATGGGCTGCGCCGTGGTGTTTGCCTTCCAGATCATCTTCCTGGGACGTGCCACGCGCGCGCACCCCTTCGAGCAGGTGGCAATCCTACAGGTGGCAGTAGCGGCGCTTTTGATGTTACCGACTGTGCCCCTGGTGGAGACTGCCTTCGTAACCTGGTCGCCGAGGGTGGTTGCGGCCATCATTGTCACCGGCGTGCTGGGGACAGCCATGGCGTTCACCATCCAGGCCTGGGCGCAGCAGTTCACGCCCGCAACACACACCGCTCTGATCTTCCTGTTGGAGCCGGTGTTTGCCTGGATGACATCTTTCCTGTTGTTGGGAGAGCGCCTGGGCACGCGCGCGACGGTGGGTGCCCTCATGATCGTGGCCGGCGTGCTCATGTCGGAGCTGAAAGGGAGCGCGGCGCAGCGTGGCGAGGATGTGAGCGCGGCCGCCCAAGCCACCGAAGCCTGATGCGGATAACAAATCGTGTTCTACTGCATCTAAGAATTCTGGACTCCTGCTCCAATGAGCGTTCTGAGGTTTTTGAGACCTGCAGCGTATAATCACAAATCGGTTTCTTTGCCGGAGGAAAGTATGGACCCGCGCACGCGCGGTTTGATTGAGAAATTCAAGTCCCGTCGCCTGCTCTCCACGCTGTTGATCATCCTGACCCTGGCGCTCGGGATTGTGATCGGTACGGTAATTACTTTTACGGGCACCAAGGCCCAGCGGTCTGCGGCCGACGCTACCCCGCTGAGCATTCCTGCTCCGCAACAGCTCTCTTCTGCCTTCTCGCAGATCTCCAAGCAGCTAGCCCCCTCGGTGGTGAACATCAATACCGAGTCCACCGTACGGCCGCGGGTGCGGCGGCGGGGGCAGCCCTCCGAGCCTGATGAGCGCGATCCCTTCCAGGACTTCTTTGACCGTTTCTTTGGCGGGCCTGGGGGCGGCGATGGCGACGGCGGCATCCGCGAGCGCAGCCTGGGTTCGGGCGTGATCGTGGATCCCAAGGGCTACATCATCACCAACGCCCACGTGGTGGAGAAGGCGGACCGCATCCGCGTGAAGCTGATGAACGATCCTCCAACTGAACTCTACGACGCCAAGGTGATCGGTAGCGACCGCGAAACCGACCTGGCGGTCATCAAGATCGAACCCAAGCGCCAGCTGAGTGTGGCCAGGTTCGGCAACTCCGACTCGGTCAACGTTGGTGACTGGGTGCTGGCGGTGGGCAGTCCCTTCGGGCTGGAGGAGACGGTCACGGCCGGCATCGTTTCCGCCAAAGGACGCAACATCGTCCCCCAGCGGCAGTTCCAGTCATTCCTTCAGACCGACGCGGCCATCAACCCGGGCAACTCTGGCGGCCCGCTGGTGAGTATGGCGTCCGAGGTCATCGGTATCAACACCGCCATCTACACCCAGTCCATGGGTTACCAGGGCGTGGGTTTCGCTATGCCCGCGAACACCGTAGTGACGGTGTACAACCAGTTGATCGGCCCCGAGCACCGGGTGACCCGCGGCTCCATTGGGGTATTGTTTAATGCCCAGCCCAGCCCGGCGTTGGCCCGCGTTTACGGGATCAAGAACGGCGTCGTCATCGCCGAAGTAACTCCTGGGGGCCCAGCCGAGGCGGCCGGCCTGAAGGTGGGCGATGCCCTCGTGGCGGTGGACGGCAAACCCATCAAGAGCGGCGATGAACTGGTCAACGAGATTTCCGGCCGCAAGCCGGGCGAGAAGGTCACCCTGACCTACGTCCGTGGCGGCAAGGAGCAGAAGACCACGGTCACGGTTGCCGACCGGCAGAAGCTGTTCGGGTCGCGGCTGGGGGACGAAGATGAGGGCCCCGGTGAGTCGCAGCCCGCGGAGACGAAGCTGGGGATCACGGTGCGCAACCTGACGCCGGAAATGGCCGACCGCTTGGGCATCGAGCCCGGCAAAGGCGTCGTGGTGCAGGAGGTGCGCCCCAACTCCTTCGCCGATGACATCGGCGTCGCCCGTGGCGACGTCATCCTGGAGATCAATCGCCAACCGGTCAACAGCGACGACGATTTCCGCCGCATCCAGGCCCAGCTCAAGAGCGGACAGGACGTTGTCCTTTTGGTGCGTCGCCGTGGGCCGGGCGCCGGGACCATCTTCCTGGCCGGTACCCTTCCGTAACCAGCAGCGGCAATTTTCTCGCTGGCGCTGCGGCATCAAAGCATGGCAAGATGCCGCAGCGCTGGTATACTGCCGTGCCCGCGCAACGCCCAAGGGATTCGATTGGCCGCAACTTACGCCTATCCCGGGGCGCTACTAGTTTAAGGGTTCTCTTTTGACGCTCTTGAGCACGCATCTTCGGAAGCTGCTTGCTGCGCTTTGCGCGCTGCTGCTGTCGGCCGCTATGGCCACCGGTAAGAGCGCCGGCAGAACCACCAGCAGGCCCAAGAACGGCAAAACTCTTTCCACTGGAAAGCTGGCTTCCGCCAAGACCGCCAGCAAGTCGCGCCGCGCGCGGCGAGCAACTAAGTCGTCCAAACGGCGCTACGCCAAGCGCCGTCGCTCCTGGCGCCATAGCGGGCAGCAGGCCATCAAGCCCGATCGTGCTCGGGAAATCCAGGAAGCGCTGGTTCGGGAGAATTACCTGGACGTAAAGCCCACGGGAGTTTGGGACGCGAGAAGCAAGGAGGCCATGGCCCGCTATCAGCGCGACAACGGCTGGCAGGCCAAAGTCACGCCCGACTCACGCGCGTTGATCAAACTCGGCCTTGGCCCCAATCATGACAACCTACTGAACCCCGAGACCGCCGCCACAACTCTCCCGCCGCCGCCCTCAGGGACCCAGCAGCCCGTACCCGTCGACTACTCCGCCGGCCGGCCGTAGGCGGCCCAGGCAGGGCTAAAGCCGCTCTCAAACTGGCATAGCGGGCGCGTCGCTGCTGTGAGAAGGACGTGCTTTTGGGCTCCGTCACTATTAATCCGATGAAGCTGCCGGGGCCGTGGGCCGATGGTTACGTACTCGACTGGCATTCGATCAGCAGCACATTCTTGGGGTATGACGGTGCCATCCCGCGCT
>DASYTX010000021.1:0-19772 GCA_036001865.1 Terriglobales bacterium | reverse complement strand
GCGTCTCCGCTGCCCTGGTAAAGCTGCGCCAGCTTCAACTGCGCGCTGCCCGACCCTTGTTCAGCCTCGGCCAAGAAGCGCTCGATGTTCTGGGCTGGAGCCTCGCCGCCGTTGTTGTTTGGCGTATTGGCGCCGGCGACTGGGGCCAGCGCTGGCCGGGTGATGCCATAGAAAGCCACTTCCACACGATTGGAAACGCCAAGTTTTTCGAAGATCCGAAAAAGGTAATTCTTTACGGTGTGCTCACTCAAACGCAGACGGGCAGCGATTTCCCGGTTGCTCAGACCTTCGGCCACGCCGTCCACCACGTCCTGCTCACGTTTGGTGAGTTCGGCAATGCCCCGCTGCAGGGCGCGCGCCGGCGGCGACTCAGCCAGGGCCTCCAGCACGAACCGCAACTCATCGCTGGTGGCCCAGATCTGACCGGAATGCACGCAGCGGATGCACTTGAACAGCGACTTCATGGAGTCGGCACGACAAAACACGCCTCTAGCGCCCGCGCGGAAGGCCTCAATCACGTGCTCCCGTTCGCGCACGTCCAGCAGCACGACCGCCCGCGTTTCGGTGCGGATAGTGCGCAGTTGCCGCACGATCTGCAAACCTCGCCGGGGGTCGCCCTCGAGGCTGGCGCTGATAAGCAGGATGTCATAGCTTTGCTGGATGGCTTCGGAGAGAAGGTCGCCGGCGGCCCCGTAGGCTGGTGTGATGTTAAGTGAGTGGTCGCGCTTCAGCCCGTCCGCCAGCAATTGCGTGCCGATGCGTGAGCTGTCCCCGACCAGGACGCGGATCTTCTTTGACAGGTTCGCCACGGAACAGGTACGAGGCCAGCCTTGGCCTGGCGCCGCCTCGATTCACGTGCGGATCGAGGGGAAGGAGGAGGAAAAGCACCGACTACGGTGCAGATTCGGCCCGCTGGGCCAACTATAGCGGAGGCCAACGCCAAGTCAAGGAAAATGGGAAAATCTTCTTGAGTAGCCGGTGACTTTCGACTCTGGAGACAGAGTTACTACCCATTCTTCTCCGGTAGAAGCTACCCATTGGCGGCGCGCCTTCTCCCCAACTTCGGGCGTGGAACTTCCTGCGTATCCGCCGGCACCAACGGCCCCAGCCCAACCAGGACTTTCGGCGCGGGAAAGACGAATCCCTGGGCCGGGCAAACCTTCCTCTCTGCTGCCTGCGGGACTTTCCTCATCTTGTTGCCGGTTCAGGAAGAGGTTATTTTCGAGCACAGAAATAAGGCACAGTTCCGAAGAATCTGGAGCAGTCGTGGAACGCAGGAAATCGGTACGTTTCCAGTTGCCCGTTCCCGTCGTCCTGAAGTGGAACGACGAGCGAGGTGTTGCTGAACACGGCGGCGGTTTCAGCCGTGACATCAGCAGCCAGGGCATCTTCGTCCACTGCTCCACTTTTCCCCCTGAAGGAGCTGAAGTCACGATTGAAGTTGCATTGCCGCCATTGCAGGCCGGTTTTCAAGGATTGCAGCTGCGTGCTTGTGGACGCGTCGTGCGGGTGGAGAGCATCGGCGAAACCTGCGGCATGGCCGTCGTCGCCGATTTTGCCATGCCCGAGCCTGTGAGCGCGTCTCGAGCTGAGCTCGAGCAGGCCAACGAATCCAAGGCCGCTGGCTGGAACTTGGCCCGCCCTGGGTTTGTGGCCGATTGAGGCCCGCTCCGCGGCATTTTGGCGTGAGGCCTGTGTGACTGAGAGGGCGGAGCTATGCCCGGGGCCAATGTGGAGTCGCGCTAGCAGAAGGTCAAGCCGCTGATCGCCGAATGATGGAACTCAATGCAGGAACGCAAGCAGCCGCCGGCGCCACAGTTCGCTGGTATGCAGTGCATACCCGCGCTCGCCACGAAAAGAAGGTGGCTGCAAGCCTGCAAGGGGAGGGCATCACGGCCTTCCTTCCGCTTTTGAACCAGCTGCACCGTTGGAGCGACCGCCGCAAGCAGGTGGAAGTTCCGATGTTTTCCTGTTACGTGTTCGTGCATTCGGACCTTTCACCCGAGCAGCGCCAGGCCGTGCTGAAGACCAGCGGGGTGCTTGCCTTCGTCGGCAACCATGAGGGCGCGCTTCCGATCCCCGATGCGGAGATAGAGGCCGTGCGACGGTTGATCAATCAGCAGGTGCCTTTTTCGCCGTACCCGTACATCAAGGTGGGGCAGCGAGTGCGGATTCGCGGGGGCGCGCTGGAGGGTATGGAAGGCATCCTGGTGGGCCGCAATAGCGAACGCAAGATGGTGGTTTCGGTGGAACTCATTCAGAAATCCGTGCTGATTTCCCTCGCGGGATACGACATCGAAGTCGTCGATCCCGGCAGTGGCGACCGGCTGCGGCATCCGCAGCGGGCGAGTGTCCCGGCGGATCCTGCTAGGGAGAGCCACCACAGAGTTGCATGCCCCCAGGGCTTGCTGAACCAGTTTTGAAGGAGGATGGGATGTACAGGTTGATCGGACGAATTGCACTCGCGCTCATTCTGGCGGGTGCACTAAACGCTTGCGCCCAGGAGAAACCCGAGGCGCCCCTGGCCGGCGTACCTGCCGACGTGAACGTTACGCAGGCCGCAGCCAGCCAATCCGCCGGCGGGCCGGGCCTGCAGGAGCGTTACCCGCGTTACCGCTTACAGCGCAATGACGTCTTCGATTTGGACTTTGCGCTGACCCCGGAGTTCAACCAGACGGTGACAGTGCAGCCGGATGGATTTGTATCCCTGCGCGGCATTGACGCCATCCATGTCGCCAGTCTCACCGTAGCCGAGGCCACAGAGGCCATCCGCTCGAGGTACTCCAGCATCCTGCGCGAACCCGTCATTGCTCTGGTTCTGAAGGACTTCGAGAAGCCCTACTTCGTGGCCTCCGGCGAGTTCAACCGGCCTGGCAAGTACGAACTGCGCGACAAGGTTACGGTTGCACAGGCGATCGCCATGGCCGGCGGCTTCACCACCTCCGCCAAGCATTCGCAAGTTCTCTTGTTCCGGCGCGTGTCGGACGAGTGGCTTGAGGTCAAGAAGCTCAACGTGAAGCGCATGCTGGCCCAGGCCGACCTGAAAGAGGATCCCGTCCTCGGTCCCGGGGACATGCTGCACGTCCCCAAGAGCGCGATAGGCAAGATCAAACAGTTCATCCCCACGATCGGTGCCGGTGTGCACTATAACCCCAACCCCAATAGGAACTAGGTACGAAGCACCTGGATAGACATATGGAACAGCAAAGCTTGACAACCCGCGACAGCAACACGATGGCAACGACGCCCACCATGCGCGACATCGCCGCCATCGCCTTCCGCCACCGCCAGCTCATGGCCATCTCCTTCCTCGGCGTCTTTCTTGGCGCCGTGCTCTGTGCCCTGCTGATCCCCAGCGAATACGAGGCTGGCATGAAGATTCTGGTCAAACAAGAGCGTGTGGACCCGGTGGTCAGCGCTGAAGCCAATATCCCTGCGCAGTTTGCCCACAGGGCAGTCACGGAAGAGGAGCTGAACTCCGAAGTGCAACTGATCACCAGCCGCGACTTGCTGGAGAAGGTGGTCATCGCCTGCGAGCTCGACTCCAAAGGCTTGCCCCTGTGGTCACGCGTGATGCTCCGCGGAGCCCCCCATGAAGCCAAGGTGGCGCGGGCTGTGCGCCAACTGGAAAAGGACTTGGATGTCGAGCCGATGCGCAAGTCCAACCTGATTGAGGTGACTTACACCTCTTCGGACCCGCAACTGGCCGCGCAGGTTCTGCGCAAGCTCTCCGAGTATTACCAGGAGAAGCACCTGGCTGTGCACCGCCCTGCCGGCGCATTGGAGTTCTTCCAGCGGCAGACCGAACAGTACCGCCAGCGCCTGTCGGAATCACAGCGCCGACTCGGCGAGTTCAGCAAGCAGCAGGGCACGATCGCTGCCCAGCTCGAGCGCGACAATGCCCTGGTGAAGGTCAACGAGTTCGAAACCTCGTTGCGGCAGACGATGTCGGCGATTGCCGAGGCCAGGAACCGCATCCGCACCCTGGAGCAGCAGGCGGGGACGACACCGGAGCGCGTGGTCAGCGCGGAGCGTAACGTCAACGCCCAGCTTCTCACCGAGCTGAAATCCAAGCTGCTCGGTCTGGAACTCAAACGTACCGAACTGCTGGCCAAGTACTCCCCGACTTATAAACTGGTCGTGGATGTCGATGCGCAGATCCAGCAGACTCGGGAAGCCCTCGCCGCCGAAGAAGCTGCCCCGGTGCGCGAGATCACGACCAACCAGAACCCCACGTCACAGTGGATTGCCGCGGAGCTCGCCAAGGCGCGCACCGAGCTGGCTTCGTTACAGGCGCGGGCCGTGGCCACCGAGCGCACGGTTAGCGCCTACCGCCAGAGCGCCGCGGTCCTCGACGAGAAGCGCATGCAGCAGGACGACCTACTCCGCGCCGCCAAGACCGAGGAGGCCAATTACCTTCTCTACATGAACAAACTGGAAGAGGCACGCATCTCCGACGCCATGGACAGCAAGCGCATTCTGAACGTCACCCTGGCCGAGGCGCCGACCGTTCCCGATGAGCCCCTATATTCGGGACTCTTCCTAATGCTGCTTGGCACCATCCTGGCTGGCATGGCCAGCGTGGGCTCGGCCGTGGTGGCGGACTATCTGGATCCCTCCTTCCGCACTCCCGCCGAGTTGGAAGCGCACCTCCACCTGCCCGCACTGGCGGCCATCCCCGAGGAAAGGACCTAGATGTTTCTCGAGTTCTACGGATTACGCGAGCAACCGTTCGGGGTAACACCAGACCCACGCTATCTCTACTGGACCCCGACCCACCGCGAGGCGCTGGCCTCGCTCTACTACGGCATCCAGGCCGGCTGTGGCTTCATGGCGCTGATCGCCAAGCCGGGCATGGGCAAGACCACGCTGCTCTACCAGTTGCACGATCGGCTGGGAGCTGGGGCACGTACCGTTTTCCTGACCCAAACGCAATGCGATTCTCGCGAGTTCATTGCCTACCTGCTGGCGGACCTGGGTCTGGAGGGTGTCAACCGCGACCTGGTCAGCCTGCACACCAGGCTGAACGAAGTGCTGGTCGCGGAGATGCGGGCCGGCAAGCGCTTCGTCCTCATCATCGACGAGAGTCAGGACTTGGACGAGTCCGTGCTGGAGACCATCCGGCTGCTGTCCAACTTCGAGACTCCGCAGCGCAAGCTGCTGCAGATTATTCTCGCCGGTCAGCCGCAACTGGCGGAAAAACTGGGGCGTGCCGGGCTTGCCCAGTTGCGCCAGCGCATTTCTATCGTCAGTCGCCTGACGCCGCTCAACGCGGAGGACACCGGCCTGTACATCTACTACCGGCTGCTGATTGCCGGTTACCGCGGCGGTGCCATTTTTACTCGCGAAGCGCGTGATCTCATCGCCGAAGCCAGCGATGGTATCCCTCGCAAGGTCAACAACATTTGCTTTAATGCTTTGTCACTGGGCTGTGCCGTTGGGCGCAAGACCATCGACTCCGCCATCGTGCGCGAGGTGCTGGCCGACCTGGATCTGAGCGAAATGACGCTCAGTTCCGGATCGAACTTGCGGGCGTTCCCCAACGATGCCGTCACTACCCATTCCTCCGGCGACGGTTTGGGGGGAGATGGCTCCACCGTGACGGGTGTGCCCTGTATTGTGTCTTGACGTTAAAAGCCTGCGTTTACGCATGGAATGAGGAACGGCCTTGAGTAGAAATCTCGATCTCCTAAAGCAAATCGGGGCGGCAGAGGAACTGTTCCAAGTGCCCGAAGGTGCACCTGTGCCTTCTGGCGAAGCGGCCCCACAAGAGTGGGCAGCGGAACAAGAAGGAGACGGTGGCGCCATGGCCACCAGCTTGGGCTCCGCCCGCGTGATCCCCGTGGCCAGCACGCCGAAGCGGCCGCTGGATCTCAACCTGATGGTGCGCGAAGAGGTGCTGAAGTTGGTGCAGCGTGTCTTCCTCTTGCCCAAGAACGGCGCGCCATCGGCCGTAGTCTTCTCCGGCATTGCTGCTGAGAACGGTTGCGGCCGGGTGTGTACGCGCGTCGCCGAAACTCTGGCCACCCAAACCAAGGGCTCCATCTGCGTGATCGATGCCAGCTTGCGCACTCCCCACATTCACGAATACTTCGGCGTGGAGAACCATCGCGGGCTTGCCAATTACATGCTTCAGTCCGGCCCCGCCCGCAGCTTCACCTACAAACTGCCGTCGGGAAACATTTGGGTCATGCCCGCGGGCTCCTCGGGAGTATCGGCTGAGAGCGTGCTCAGTTCGGACCGCCTGCGCGTCCGCCTCGCCGACCTGCGGCGTGAGTTCAACTTTGTGCTGATCGGCGCGCCCCCGGTGAACCTCTTTGCCGAGACCCTGTTGCTAGGCCAGATAGCGGATGGCTTGGTGCTCGTCGTCCAGGCCAATGCCACCCGGCGCGACGCTGCCCGCAAGGCCAAAGAGAGCCTGCAAGCCGCCAACGTTCGCCTTCTTGGGGCCGTCCTGGATAACAGGACGTTTCCTATTCCAGACGCCATTTATCAGCGGATCTGACCGGCTGCCCAACCGACCTCCCTCCGGCGGCCGTACGCCTCCCCTAAAAAAGACGACGCTACCAACTGGCGGCAGCGAAGCTCCCAGCCGGTCGCGCTCATCCTTGTACCTCCCCGCTTCAGCACGTTGAGACCCTTAGTTACAGGCGGATTGCCATGAGCCTTCTTCGCCGACAACTTCTGCTGAGCGCTTTCAAACTCGCCGACCTGGTTCTGCTGGTTTGTTCTTTCCTGCTGGCCACTCTGCCGGTATTGCACCAGAAAGGTGTCCATTCCACCGGCGAGTTTTTCTCCATGCGGGTGAAGATCGACAACCTGCTGGTCTTCGGCGGGTTGATGTTTGCTTGGCACGTCATCTGTGTGTCCCTGCACTTATACGATTCCAAGCGCCTCTCCAACCGCAAGGAGGAGATCAACGACGTACTGAAGGCGACCACTGTAGCCACAGTGGTCGTCTCGTTTGCCGCCGTGCTGTTCACCATCCGCATGGTGACGCCCCTGTTTCTGGTCTCCTTCTGGACCATCAGCAGCGCCGCAACCATCGCCAGCAGATTGTTTATGCGCAAACTGCTGGCCGGCATTCGCCGCCGAGGGCGCAACCTGCGCAACATGTTGATCATCGGCACCAACCCGCGCGCGCTTGCCTTTGCCCGTCGGGTGGAGGCCAGGCCGGAGCTGGGGTACCGCGTGCTTGGCTTCGCCGACCAGCAGTGGAACGGGCTCTCACAGTTCCGCCGCTCCGGCTATCCCCTGGTCTGCGACCTGGAGCGCCTGCCTTCATTTCTGCGGCAGACGGTCGTCGACGAAGTGGTCATCACGCTGCCCTTGCGCTCTTTTCACCTGCTGGCGTCGCGCGTCGCTTCCTTGTGCGAGCAGCAGGGAATCATCATGCGCTTGATGTCCAATCTCTTTGACCTGAAGCGTTCCTGGTCTAAAACCGAGGAGTTCGAGGGCGATTCACTGATCACCCACTACACGGTGGTGGATGGCTGGCCCGCGGTGGTGAAGCGCCTGCTTGATGTCGTTGGCTCATTTGTCTTGTTGGTGCTGTTCTCGCCCGTGATGCTGGCAGTTGCCGCGCTAATCCGACTCACTTCGCCGGGACTGATCTTCTTTGCTCAAGAGCGCTTGGGGCTGAACAAGCGACGCTTCCGGATGTACAAGTTTCGCACCATGGTTCCTGATGCCGAGCAACGCCTGAAGGAAGTTGAGCACTTGAATGAGCAGGCCGGGCCGGTCTTCAAAATAAAGGACGATCCCCGCATTACTCCACTCGGCCGCTGGCTGCGCCGAACCAGCATTGACGAGCTGCCACAGCTCCTGAACGTGCTGAAGGGCGACATGAGTTTAGTCGGGCCGCGCCCCCTGCCGGTGCGCGATTACGAGTTGTTCAACCATCAGGACTGCCCGGATTGGCAGCGCCGCCGCTTCAGCGTGCGTCCGGGAATCACCTGCTTGTGGCAGATCGAGGGTCGCAACTCCGTCCCCTTTGAGCAATGGATGGAGCTCGACCTGCAGTACATCCAGCGCTGGTCTTTGTGGCTGGACATGCAGATCCTGGCCCGCACCATCCCCGCGGTGTTCAGAGGCTCAGGAGCTTCTTAACGCATCTATCGCGGCCGGCCACCGGCCAATCGCGAAAAGAGTTCCCTCGCTAGATGGACAAACCGTACGAGCCTGCCTTGTCGACCCGGAGCTGCAGTTGATATGGCTGAAGAGCACATGTTGACCGAAGCCTCGCAGGCGGCTGACGGTTTGCCGCCCAAGAAGCTCTCGCTCTTCAACCGCGAGTTTTCCATGCCGCGCATTCTTTCCTGGGGAGCCAGGGGGGGCCTTGCGATCGCGGAGTACGGATTGATTTCCGGCTCCAACTTCGTGCTCGGCATTCTGCTGGCGCGGTGGATGTCGGCGCAGCAATTCGGCGCCTATGCTTTGGCGTTCAGCCTCTTTCTCTTGCTGTCGTTTGCTTATCAGAGCCTGCTGCTCGAACCCATGTCGGTATTCGGGGGCTCCCGGTACCGCGATTGTGTGTGGGCCTACTTCCTAAAAGTGCTGTGCATCGCCATCGCCATCTCGTTGCTCATCTGCTTGGTCTTCGGCGTGGCCTCGGGGGCGACCTGGGTGCTGGGCAGTTCCGAACTGGCAGGTGCGCTGTTGGGGCTGAGTGTGGCTGCACCCTGCATCTGCCTCTCCTGGCTTGTCCGGCGAGTCTTCTACCTGCGCCTGACACCCGGGCCCGCGGCTGCCGGGGCGCTGCTCTACTTCGTAATCATCACCGGCGGAGTGGTGCTGCTGCACCGCCACGCGCTGCTTTCCCCCGCCACTGCCTTTCTCCTGATGGCTGCCGCCGCACTGCTCAGCAGCGTGCTGCTGCTCCTGTGGTTGTTGCGCGTCCTGCCGCGCACCCCGGGGCCGTCTTTGCGAGAAACCTGGCAACGCCACTGGCAGTACGGCCGCTGGTCGCTGGGCACAGCATTCCTGCGCTGGCTGCCCAACTACATCTACTTCCCCTTGCTGGCTACGTTTTTCGGAATGGCGCCGGCGGGCGAACTCCGGGCGCTGACTAATTTCACTGCTCCGGTGGACCAAACCGCCACCGCCCTGACCATGCTGTTGCTGCCCTATGCCGCTGGATTGCGGGTCGACAGGACGCCCGGGGCCGCCAGCAACCTGGCGCGCCGCATCACTTTGCTTTTCGTTGCCGGGGCTGCGCTGTACTGGCTGGTGATCATTCCTTTTGCGGGATCGATTTTTCACGCCGCCTATGACGGCAACTATCTGGCGGTGGTTTACCTGATGCCCCTGGTGGCCCTGGAGTCCGTGATTTGGAGCGCCGGCTGCGGTCCGGCCATCGTGTTGCGCTCTATGGAATCGCCGGCCTCGGTGTTTGCGGCACGATGTGTGGGCGCTGCGGTTTGCTTGCTTATCGGAATTCCGGCGACCCGCTTGCTTGGCGTACGCGGCGCCGTTTTAGGCATGCTCTCCTCCAGCTTGGTCAGCGTTCTGGTCACAGCCCTTTTGCTGCGCCGCAAGGAAATCAGTGTTGCCGCCTGTGCGCAGGCGGTTGCGGTCGAGTAGTTCGGAGTTCATTCAAGGGTTTCAAGGCGAGCTATGTTACTTGGCCAAATCCGACATCAGCTTTCGATATCCAGGCTGCGCAACCCGCTGGTTTGGCTTCGGCACCGTAACCTTGGTGCGGCCGACGTCATGGTCGCTTCCTATCCGCGCTCGGGCAGCACCTGGCTCAGGTTTGTGCTGGCGGAAATTCTCACCGGCGCGCCTTCCGATTTTGCGAGGGTGAATGACTCGATTCCCGCTGTCGGCCGCCATCGCCATGCAGCCCCACTGCTGCCGGCCGGGGGCCGCCTGATGAAGACCCACGAACCCTGCCGCCCTGAGTACAGGCGCGGCATCTACGTGGTCCGCGATCCGCGCGACGTTGTTATTTCCGAATACGCGTACCAGCTTGCCTTGGGCCGTTTTACCAACCGCTTCGATCGCTTCGTCAACGCATTCCTGCAGGGAGGCGTCAACGGATACGGCTCATGGCAAGATCATGTGTGCGGCTGGCTGGACGCGCCGCTGGCCCATAATGGTGATCTACTGCTGGTCCGTTTTGAAGATCTGCGCGCTGCCACCGAGGCCACTTTGGTCCGCGTACTTGGCTTCCTGAGTTGCAGCGCCGATATCGCCGCCATCCGTGCGGCAGTCGCCAACAACAGCATCGACAAGATGCGCGCCAAGGAACAGCGCTCGCCGCAGAAGGCCTCGCGCAACGGACGCTTCGTGCGTAACGGCTCTGTCGGCGGCTGGCGGGAACTGATCAGCGAACGCCACCTGCGGCTCATCGAGCAATATGCTGGGGATGCCATGCTGCGCCTCGGCTATCTTGACCCGGACGCCGCCACCGGCGCGCGGCAAAGCAGTGCGCCGTCCACACTGGTGATTTAGCTCGGCGGCACGCAAAGTTTTTCCGATGGTCAAAACGCTTCGGAGGATCGAATGCACACCTTGAGGAGGATTCGTTACAGGCTGGCAAGGTCGGGGCTACGCGCTCCGCTGGTCTGGGTCCGCCACCGCGGACTCCAACCCGAGGACGTCATCCTCGCTTCCTACGAGCGCTCCGGCAGCACCTGGCTGCGCTTCCTGTTGCAGGAGATCCTGACCGGCTGGCCCGCCGAATTCTTCACCGTCAACCGCGTCATCCCGGAAATGGGCACTCACCGGGGCGTCGGGCCCGTGCTCCCGGGGGGCGGCCGATTGATCAAAACCCACGAGCGGTTTCGCCGGGAATATGGCATAGCGGTTTACCTGGTGCGCGATGTCCGCGACGTCCTGCTCTCCAACTATGCCCGGCACTGTTCCCTAGGGCTCGCGGATTACGTGGCCAAAGGGCCGAGCTTTGACGCCTACTTGCACTCCTTTCTCGAGGGAACAGTCACCCACGTAGGCTCATGGCAGGATCACGTGCAGTCCTGGCTGGATTCGCCTCTGGCCGGAGACGGCCGCCTGCTGATAGTCAGGTTTGAAGATCTGCGGCAGGAGACGCGCGCCACCCTGGCCAACATTCTGAAATTCCTCGGCGTTGCGGTGGAGCCCTTTGTCATCGACGCCGCCATTCGCAACAATTCGCTGGAGAAGATGCGTGCCAAAGAGGACGGCACCCGTAACTCCCGCCGCAGGTTGGAAAAAGGCGTCCTCGGCCGGGCACACAAGGACAACGGCGAAGATGGACGCTTTGTCCGCCAGGGAGCCGTTGCCGGATGGCGCGAGAAGCTCACCCCCGAGCACGTGCGTCTCATTGAGACCTATGCCGGTGGCCCGCTGTTCCGCTTGGGTTATCCCAGCGGGCTCACTGACCCAGTACGCTTTACGCGCCCAGTTCACGCTTAGTTTCGTATGCAGGAATCGCTAGCGATGGATGGCTGCTTCAGCACGATCTTCTGCTCGCTGGCGATTGCAGGACTGCTTGCGGCACCGGGGAGCGCAGCAGCGCCTGCGGCCACGACGCTCCGGCAACCAGCCGACAGGTTGGGATTCCGGGTGGGCGCGCTGATTCAGGGAAAGTACTGGCACCAGGACCCGCGCTACCAGGCCACGTTGGGCAGGGAATTCAACTTGGCGATCTCCATGGTTTTCATGCGTAATACCCAGCCGGAGAAAGGCCAGTTCAACTTCAATGGCATGGACCGCGACATGCGTTTCGCCCGCGAACACAACCTGAAGCTGTTCGGCGCCGCTCTGGTGTATCGCAACCAGCATTCTCCGGGATGGCTGGGCTTCATGGGCCCGCTCTGCGGCGGCTGGACGGCAAGCAGGCTCGAGCAGGTTTTGCGCGAGCATATCCATACCGTGGTGCGCCATGGCGGGGACGACTACTGGGCTTGGGAGGTGGTAAACGAGCCCCTGCAGCCTGCAAAAAACGGCTGCTGGTCGCGGGTGATCGGTAGGGAAGAGGTCATTGAAAAAGCCTTCCGCTTTGCCCGCGAAGCCAACCCCAACGCCCTGCTGGTGCTGAACGAGACCTTCGGGCACGAGGGCGTAGATCGGCAGAAAACAGACGAATTCTTCGCCTTGGTCCGCCGGCTAAAAGCCACCGGCGCCCCCATCGACGTCGTCGGCATCCAGATGCACCTGCGCGCCCATGTCCTGCGGCCCTCTTATCTGGAAGAGTTCAAGTATTTCTTGAGCGAAGCGCGGAAGAGCAGTGTTGCGGTGCATGTTACGGAAATGGATGTTTACCAGGGGCCGAATAGCTCCTTCGCCGATCCTTGGAAGAAACAGGAAGAGATTTACTACAGCGTGCTGCGCGCATGCCTGGAGGATTCCAACTGTACGGCCTTCATGGTGTGGGGGCTGCACGATGAATCCACCTGGCTGAAACATCGCAACGATGCCTCCCTCGACCTCCCCGACGCTAAGCCCCTCTTGTTCGACAACCAGTTCGCCGGCAAGCCCGCATACTTTGGCGTGCTGCGCGCTCTGAAGGAAGGTCGCCGATTCTCACCGGGGAAAAAAGAAGGTAACTAAAAGCATGTTTCATCACGTAAGTCACACAGAAGTCCTCGCTAACGGTGCCTACGACAATGGCCCAGGGCAACCGCGCACCGGCCTGCTGCATATGGCGGCAGTCTTGCAGTTGGCATTGTTCGTTCTGGGCGGCTTCGCTGCCAGCTTGATCGTTTTTACGATAGTGACTGCCAACGACCGCTTCGGCGCGGCCATAGGCCTGTTGCTGGTATTGCTCGGGCCGCCACTGATGCTTATGCTCGCCGTCGCCTCCCGCGGCCTCCTCGCGGCTTGGGAAATGCTGCGAGAACGCCTGGCCTGGTGGCACGGATTGTGGCTACTGCTCTTCGTCAGCTCGCTGGTTTTCCGGGTCCGCGACGTCCACGACGCCAAGGCCGTACCCATTGACGCGTGGGCGCTGTTGCGCCTTCTGCCGGAAGCGCTGGTTGGGCTGATGCTGATCTCGCGCCTGCTCTCCGGCCGTACTCCCTGGCTGCGACCGCTGTTCCGCGGACTGGTTGGCGCGCTGGCCATCTATTCGCTGATCTCGGTGGTATCCACTGCCTGGTCGGTGTATCCCACCTGGACCTTGTACAAGTCCTGCGAGTATTTGCTCGACGTGATCTTGCTGGCCGGGGTATTGGCCACGGTCTCATCGGCAGAGAATTTCAAGTCGCTGTTCGACTGGACTTGGTTGATCTATGGCCTTGGCCTGCTCTGGGTTTGGGTGGGCGCTGTCATCTGGCCGCGGGATGCGTGGGAGCCACCGCTATGGCGCCTGTCGGGAGTGTTCCCCGTCGAGGGCTCGAACAGCGTGGGGACTACAGGTGCCGTCCTGGCTGTGGTCGCGGTCAGCCGTCTGTTGTGGCGCAAGGATCGCACAAATCGATCCTGGTACACCTTGCTGTTCACCTTCGGGTTCATCACCATGCTGGCCTCGCAGACGCGCAACGCTATCGCTGGTTTCCTGTTTGGCGTGGGCGTTCTGCTGCTGGCTTCCAAGCGTACGCGCGTAGGCCTGCTGCTGGCGCTCATCCTGGTGCCGCTGTTGCTCTTCACCGGCGTCGGCGACCTGACCTGGCAATACCTGGAACGCGGACAGGATGAAGGCCGCCTGGCGTCATTGACCGGCCGCGTCGGGTGGTGGAGCTTCGCCTGGCAGCAGGTGATGCGTCATCCTTGGACTGGACTGGGAGCCTATGCTGGTGGCAGGTTCGCCGTCCTCGGCGAACTCGGCCTGGGCGACGTTTCCACCCTGCACAGCGACTATGTTGAGATCCTGGTGGGCACCAGCTTCTGGGGGCTGCTCCCGTTCGTGGCGGCGCTTCTCGGCACCTGGTGGTTCCTGGCCCGGAGCCTGCGTAACTCGTTGACTGGGTCGCTTGAGCGGCGCCTGACCCTGGAGTCCCTCGGGGTCATTGCCGTGCTCACCGTGCACTCGTTCTTTAATACTGACCTCATCTGGCACGCCCCCCTGTTTTTCCTGCTGGCGGTGGGCTATGCCGAGTTTCTGCGGCGCAAGTCGCGACCTCCACTTAGAGTGGTGCATGCACCCGCAACCGTGTCCGCTGTCGCCCCCCTTTTCCCCGAATCGGTGGTGCCTGAGGTGGTGACCTCAGAAGTCAGTAGCCAGGCGACAAGCTCCTTAGTCGAATGACGCACCACGGTTAGCTCCCCCGATGGCGACCGCGACGGCTCGCCGCAAGCAGAAAAGAACGATAAAGGTGGATTAATGAAGAACCGTGCTCGAGTCTTGGTCACCGGTGCCGGCGGATTCATCGGGCACCATCTGGTGCGCAGGCTAAAGGCCGACGGCCATTGGGTGCGCGCCGTGGATTTGAAGCATCCCGAGTTTGAACCCAGCGCCGCCGATGAGTTTGAGATTGCCGACCTGCGCATGTGGGAAGACTGTCTCTGCTCCACCCGCGGAATCGACCAGGTCTACAACCTTGCCGCTGACATGGGCGGCATCGGCTACATCACCAAGTACCTGGCCGATATCGCCCGCAACAACACCCTTATCAACCTCCACATGTTGGAGGCCAGTCGCCATAACGCGGTCCAAAGGTTCTTGTTCTCCTCATCGGCCTGCGTCTATGCCCAGTACAAACAGCGCAGCGCCGACGTCACCCCGCTCAAGGAAGCAGATGCCTATCCCGCCGATCCCGAACCGGGGTACGGCTGGGAGAAACTTTATGCCGAACAGCTTTGCAATTACTACTCCAAGGACCACGGCCTGATCACGCGCATCGTGCGCTTTCATAACGTCTACGGCCCGCTCGGCACCTATGAAGGTGGTAAGGAGAAGGCCCCCGCCGCCATCTGCCGCAAGATCGCCCTGGCCAACGATGGCGACGCCATCCAGATCTGGGGTGATGGCCGGCAGACACGCTCTTTCATGTACATCGACGATTGCGTCGAGGGCATCCTCCGCATCATGCATGGCGATTGCGAGGAGCCGCTGAACCTCGGCACCGATCACCTGGTCACCATCGATGAGTTCGTGGACATGGTTTCCCGCGTCGCCGGCAAGCGCCTCAAGAAGCTGCACGACACCAGCAAGCCCCAGGGCGTGCGTGGCCGCAACAGCGACAACAGCCGCCTGCGCCAGGTGCTCGGATGGGAGCCCTCCACCTCCCTCGAGCACGGCCTTGAGGTGACCTACCGCTGGATCCTGGCCGAGTTGCAGAGCAAGGGAAGAGCGCTGGCTGCTGCCGCTGCTGATTAGCTCCACCACGACTGCCACATGCGTCTCATGCCTCACCGCGTCAACATTCTCGGCGTTGGCATTCATGCTACGGACATGCGCCGCACGCTCGCGGTGTTGGAGGAGACCATCGCGCGCGGCCGCAAGGGCTACGTCTGTGCCACTGGCGTGCACGGCATCATGGAGGCACAGCGCGATCTCGTCCTGAAGGCCATCCTCAATCGTGCCTTGATCAATGCTCCCGATGGCCGACCCACGGTGTGGCTTGGCAGAATGCGTGGCTTTCCGCACATGCGCCAGGTTTACGGCCCCGCTCTGATGCTCGCGCTGTGTGCCCGTTCGGTGGAACGCGGCTACACCCACTTCATTTACGGAGGCAAGCCGGGGGTCGCGGAGGAACTCAGGACGGCACTGATGCGCAGGTTCCTGGGGATCCGCATCGTCGGCACCTACGCGCCTCCATTCCGCCCGCTGTTGCGGGATGAGGAGGCCAATTTGGAAAGCAGAGTGGCGGCCCTGAAGCCAGACATCTTCTGGGTTGGGCTAGGCACACCCAAACAGGAACGTTTCATGGCGGAGTTCCTGCCTCGCCTTGATACGAGGGTGATGCTGGGGGTGGGCGCTGCCTTCGACATTCACACCGGCCATGTGCAGGATGCGCCCGAGTGGGTCAGAAGCGCCGGCCTGCAGTGGTTCCACCGTCTCTGCCAGGAACCGGAGCGCCTGTGGCGGCGCTATCTGATCAACAACCCCAGGTTTCTGGTGAAGATCGCGGCCCAATTGCTTCACATCCGCAAGTACGAGCTTGCATAACCCACTGACGCCCGAGCGACTCCGCGGGCAGGGAAGACAAAGATGAAAATCCTACTGGTGCACAACTTCTACCAGCAGTTCGGCGGTGAGGATGCAGTCGCTCTCTCCGAGCGCCGCCTGCTCGAGCAGCATGGGCACGAGGTTTTCTTCTATTCGCGGCACAATGACGATCTCAGGGAGTATGGCTTGCTCAACAAGATCGCGTTTTTCCCCGACACCATCTTCTCGACGCGCACCGCACAAGAGATCCGCAAGGTGGTTCAGGAATTCAAGCCCGACGTCGCCTACATCCACAATTTCTTGCCCCTGGTCTCGCCTTCGGTTCATCACGTCCTGCACGCCTTGAAGGTGCCGATCATTCAGGTCCTGCACAATTTCCGGCCCTACTGTCCCAACGGGCTCTTCTACACACAGGGAACGGTCTGCGAGAAATGCAAGGGGGGCAACTACCTTCACGCCATACGCAATCGCTGCTGCAAAGACAGCTACATGGTAAGCGCACTCTACGCCGCTACCTTTGCCTTTAACCGGGCAGCGGGGATGGTGGACAAGATCGATGCATTCGTTTGTCTCACCGAGTTTGCAAGGCAAAAAATGGTCGAGCTGGGCGTTCCGCAAAGCAAGCTATTTGTCCGTCCCAACTTCATCGAGACCCCTCCGGCGACGCAAGGTCCTTTCACTGGCAACGGAAAGTACGTGCTCTTTCTGGGGCGGCTGTCAGCCGAGAAAGGCTTGTGGACGCTCATCCGCGCCTTCGAGCCATTCAAGGATGTTGAGCTGAGGGTGCTGGGAACAGGTCCGCTGGAGCGGGAACTGCGGGCCTACGCGCGCGATAACAAGCTGCACAACATCGCCTTCTATGGCTTCCGCAATGGCGAAGACAAGTGGCACTTGCTGCGCGGCTGCAGCTTCACGGTGGTGCCCTCGGAGTGGTACGAGAATTTTCCGGTTTCCGTGCTAGAGGCCTACGCCTGTGGCAAGCCCGTCGTCGCCTCCAACACAGGTGGCCTCTCCTACGTGGTCGAAAACGGTAACACCGGGCTCCTGTTTGAGCCGGCCAATGTCTCCGATCTGCGCGGCAAGCTCGAGCACCTGCTGGCGCGGCCGGCAGAAGCGGCTGAGATGGGCACTCGTGCCCGCCATCTGGTCGAGACCAAATACAGTCCCCGGACTTGTTACGAGAGCCTGGTACGGATTTTCCATTCGGTTCAGGCGCACGCGGGAGTCCACGGTGCTTCCGCATACGCGACCGCCTAGCAATGCAACCTATTCGCGATAACTCGACCCAGATTGCTCCCGGCCCGGCGGTTGCTGCCGGCAACGGGGAAAGCCGGCCCATCTCCGGCCCGGTCTTTGTCGTTGGTGTATGGCGCTCCGGTACTTCCTTGCTGTATGCGCTACTCAACCAGCACCCGCAGATCGCCTTGATGTACGAAGGCGATCTGCCGTTGCTGTGGCCGCTGTTCATCGGCCGCAAACTCTCGTCAGCGCTCTGCAAATGGGATTTCTGGAACCAGGCGCTCAAACGCCACGCATTGGATTCCGGCGAGCTGCCCGATCAAGGGCTGGACTTCCGCGCCGCTGTTGAGAGTGTCTACAGCGAATATGCCCGTCGCAAGGGAGCCAACATCTGGGGATGCAAATCGCCCACTTACTACGATGCGCTGCCGTTTCTGGCGCAAAATTTTCCCGCGGCACGCTTCATCGTCATCTGGCGCCATCCGGCTGTCGTCGCCGGCAGCATCCTCGCGGCCGCTGAGACCGATGCCTGGTTCCGCAGGGCCGGAGTTATGCTCCGCGCACTCATGGGCTGCCGCAAGCTGCAACTCGATGGTCAGCGCCTCGCGCTGCTTGGCGTTCGCATCCACCACGTGCACTATGAAGGCCTGGTGCGCGATCCCGCGACGGTCATGAAAGGCGTCTGTCGCTTTCTGGAGATTCCGTTTGATGCGCGAATGGTGGACCTGGACACTGCCGACCGCTCGGCGGTGTATGGAGGCGAGCACCACGCGCTGGTTCACGGCAGCGGCATCATTCGATCCCGTAGGCGGGGAAGGGAATTGCCTGCCACATTGCGGACGAAGATTGACCGCTATCTGCGCCTCTGGCGGCAGCAGTTCGGATCCGGGTCACCGCTGGCCGCCTACGTACCGGAAGCTGACGTTGTCTGCGCCAGTCACTGGGAGCGGGCTCGCGATCGCGGCTGCTTTGAACTGCTGCGAGCACTCGATCGCGCTACCAGGCTGACCTACTGCTTCACACCACTGGCGCTCTGGAAGGCCTATCGCTGGCTGAAGTCGTTCTTCCAGCTCCCCCGGAAGACGGTAGAGGTAGCCACGATTACCTCACCGGGGCTCCAGCACAAGTAAACTCCCCCCAGTCCTCCCCCTATCACTCCCCCAATGAATCGTGACTAGCGGCACGCAGGCGCATAACTGCGCGCTCTGATCAATCGCTCCAACGCCGCACGGCGGTGCGCTGGTGGATCTGATGGCAACGCCGGCGCGGGTTGCAGAACTACAGGCGGCTTCGCGTGACTGGTCTTCCGGGGGTCTCACCGCCCGCCATTGGAGCGTGCTGGCTACATCGGTCCTGCGCGCAACGGCATGGATGCGTAGCGCCTAGCAGGTTCTCGCAGTTTTTTCGGGTTCCCCCAAACCCTTGAATCGAAGGTGATCGGCCCCGGCAGGACTAGCGACCCAGCGTTCCATCGCCGCGGTCGCACACAAGCTCAATTGAAGTCACACCTCACCCTTCCCCAGCGCAGGTTGCAAACTAGGAGGTTTCGCGAGATGGGTTCCAATATGCCTCAAGTTGTTCTCGATGCGGCCGGAGAGCCGCGTACGCACGATGTGCTGGCGCCGGCGGCGGCGGGCTTTGTCTTGTTGAATGCCGAGCTGGAGCCCATCTCATCCAATGCCGAGGCTCTGCGTATTCTCGATTATCCGGGGGGGACGCGGGGCCGGCGCGCGCACTCCTTGCTGGCTGACAAGATCGTTTCCAGTCTGATCACCCGCCGTTCTCCTCCCGACTTTGTGCCCGAGTTCACATCGGGGAGAAGGTTGTATGCCTGTCGCACCTTCTTTCTCAGCCCCTCTGCTGCCAACCGTTCTTCCGCCCCGGCAGTGGCGCTCCTGTTGGAGAGGAAGTCGCCAGGTTGGCTGTCGCTGAGCGAGATCTCGGACACCTACAACTTGACCCGGCGTGAGCGGCAAACCGTCGAGCTGTTGGTGCGTGGACTGACCACCAAGGAGATCGCGGTGCAGATGAGCGTCAGCCCCAACACCGTCAAGGCCTTCCTGCGCCTTGTAATGATCAAGCTCGGCGTCTCTACCCGCTCCGGGATTGTGGGCAAGATCATCTCCATGCGCCTGCGCCAGTAAGGGTTCTTCAGCCGATAGGCTAATACCCTTTTTTGCTGGACTCGGGACGCACCATGGCGGGATCATGTCCGCCATGGCTGCCACCGAGACGCGCGACCGGCGACAGTACCCCCGTTTCCCGCACCCGATAAAGCTGCTCGCGACCGAGCTCCCCCAGTCGGGTTCCTTCACCCAGCGGAAAACTACCATTAAGGGCTCCGTCGAGAACATCAGCCGGGGTGGGGTTTGTGTGCTCAGTGATCGCTCCATCCCCAATTCCGCCTTGGTTCGTTGCGAATTTCTTGTCTCCGAAGTTCCCATTCCCGTTCCCACCCTCATGCAGGTCCGCTGGACGCGCAAACACGATTCTCGCGACG
>DASYTX010000020.1:0-5937 GCA_036001865.1 Terriglobales bacterium | reverse complement strand
AACTGCCCGCAAACCGTCGCATCATATAACGGAACGAAGCAGCATCCGGGAGGGAGTTGCCGCCACCCGTGACTTTGGTAATGCACAAGACCATGCCCACAGTCGCGCCAGTAACCTGTCCATCGTTTTTGCGGTAGCATGTAGGCCAATCCCTTGGAGGCGCCATGGACACCAAGCCGGAACTGACGGCGGAATCCGAATCGCAGCGCGCGCTGGACAATGCCGAACTCGTGGAAGTCTTCGACACGCAACAGGAGTCCGAAGCATTGGTGGTGAAGGGCCTATTGGAATCGGCTGGCATTGAGAGCGTAATGACCGGCTTGGACGCCCCGCAGGAGGTGCTGCCCGGCGTCGGCGGCGTCATCATCCGTGTGCTGCCCGACCAGGCGGAGGAAGCCCGCCGGGTCATCGAGGAGTATCGCGCGCATCCCGTCGAGGAATCCGACGTCACCGACGATTCGGCAGCGTAGCCGCCATTTCCTCTCCATTGAGATAGAACGTCACGGCGCCTACGGTATCCGTGCGAAATGTCTTCACCTTGGCCTGCTCCAATTGCGTCAAAACTCGCATGTTGGGGTAGCCATAGCGATTGCGACTGCCCACCGAGATCACTGCGAAACTGGGCCGCACCGCGCCCAGAAACTCCGGCTGAGTTGAAGTCGCACTTCCATGGTGCGCCACCTTCAGCAGGTCGGCGCGGACCGGTTTCTCTGCCAGCATCCGCTCGATCTTTTTCTCCGCGTCTCCCGCCAGCAGCGCCGACCTGCCGCCGTGGCTCAGCTTCAGCACTAGCGAGTCGTTGTTGTGGGCTCGCCTTCCTACTTTCCAGTCGGGCGGCGGCGAGAGCACCGTAACCTGCGCCCCGCCGAAGGTGAACTCGTCACCCGCCACCAGTTTCCTGATGGTCGACTTCGCTGCTGCCGCCTCCTGCAGCAATTCCCGCATCGGCGTTCCCGGAGGAATCGTCCCCAGCCACAGTTCCCGCGGTCTGAAATTAGCGATGACCGCGCGCATCCCGCCCATGTGGTCGGCATGAGCATGTGAAACCGCCACCGCGTCCAATCGCGTGATGCCGCGTGACCATAGGAAAGGCGACACCACGTCCTCTCCCAGGTCGAAGCCAGAACGCGATTGCCCCAGCAGACCGCCGGCATCGAGCAGCAGCGTCTTGCCTTCGGGCGAGACCACGAAGATGGCATCGCCCTCACCTACGTCCAGGGCCGTGACCTCGAGCGCACCCGGGCGCAGTTCGGGCCTCGGGGGCACGAGCGCGATCCACACCGCCGAAGCCAACAGTGCCGCTATCCCGGCCAGCGCTACCACTCGCTGTCGCCGGGCGGAGAGCAGTGCGATTGCGAATGCGGCACAGGCCGCGATACCTGCTACCAGCGAAGGCGTCGCGACCCTCATGTCCGCCGCACGCAATCCCCCGAGCAGCGCCACGCTGCCCGTGATGCCGTCGAGTGCGAGCTTGGCGATGGCGGCTGGCAGCGCAGCCAGCATCGTCGAAACATAACTCAGCGCAGTAGCGAGAAACGCTGCGGGCATCAACACCCCGGTCAGCGGTACCACTATGGCATTGGCAGGGACGGTGAGGATGGCGGCACGATGCGCATACACCGCCATCGGCAGCACCAACGACACCTGCATCAGCACCGAGACCAGCAGTACCTCGTATAGACCAAGGGCGGCTCTTCCGGAACCCACCAGCAGCGCCTTGGCAATGCCTTCCTTCCGTTGACCAGGCACCATGCGTGCTAATCGTCCCGCCACCATCCGCAAGTCGAGGCGAAACTGCGCCAGTCGCGGTTCCAGGCGCACGTCGTACTCCCTGGAATCGATGTGCGACAGAGCACGGCGAAAAGGCTGTGAGCTGCGCTCCATCCATGGCAGCGCGATGCCTGCGATGGCCAGCACACACAGAAACGTCATCTGAAAGCTGGGGTCGAACAGGGCGCGCGGATCTATTGCCAGCAGTACCAGTGCGGCCGCACCGACGGCATTCAGGGTATTGCGGGTGTCGCGGTAGAGCAGTCGCACGGCCAGAAAGATCCAAAGCATCAGCGTGGCCCGCAGGATGGGAGGGCCGAGATCGGTCAACCACGCATATCCGCCAGTGACCAGGACCGTCACGACTGTGGTGACGACCTCGCCCGTCCGTAGCCTGCGCATAGTCCAGAAGAGCACGAAGGCCAGGATGCCAACGTTCAGCCCAGAGACCACGAGGATGTGATAGGCGCCGGTGCGCTGGAAATTCAGCTTGGTCTCGCGCGCGATCAAGGCGCGCTCCCCGATCAGCATGGCCGCCAGCAGAGGCGCGTCCTGCTCAGTCCACAGCGCCTTCATCCTGGACAGCAGGCTGCGTCGCGCACGCGCGCGCCATTCCCCCATGCGGGAGCCGGCAAATCCAGGAAGCAGCTCGAGATTTTCCGCTTTGGCCGAGCCCATCACAAGGATGCCCTGACGCGCAAGATAGCCGCGAATGTCCATTGCGCCCGGATTTCCGTAATTACGTGGGATGCGCAGCTTCGCCGCAACCCTTAGGCGCTGGCCGTAAATTAGGGGTTGCGGCACCCTGCTGCCGCCCGCTGCTTCATCATCCTCTGCGTAGTAGAGCGCCAGGCGCATCCCGGCATCGAGTTTCGTTACGCCGTTGCCATCAGAAATCTCTTCCACCTCTACATCTACTGACTGCTGCAGGTTGCCGAATGGGCCCTCACGCAGAATTCCATCACGCACCACATGCCCGGTGGCGGTGGCTTCACGGCCGTTGAACTGTGTAAGGTCGGGCGGGTAATTGGCCGCGTCGCCCAATTGAACCTGCAAAGCCCCCAACATCACGAACGAGCCCAGCGCGAGCGCGCCGGCCGCGCGGCTGCGCCTCCTGACGAAATATCCTGCGGCCGCCAGCAGGACACCGGTCGCAAGCAGCCACCATGCTGCTGGGCGCCAGGCGTTTGCGCCCATGAGGGCGCCGCTCGCGAACGCCAATGCAGCCCAGAACAGCGGCTGGCGCGGGCGTGACTCGCTTGGGATGGCCGAAGCCATGGCTCCCCGGAATAATTGCACAATTCCTGGTGCAGCGAGAGGAAGTTTCTTACCTATCGCACCAATTGCACCACGCTTTCGATGTGGTAGGTCTGAGGAAACAGGTCGACCAGGCGGGTTTCCTCAACGCGGAAACCCGCGTCCACGAGGATGCGCAGGTCGCGCGCCAGCGTGGCCGGGTCGCAGGAGACGTAAGTGATCCGCGGCGTAGAGACCTCCGCCAGTGCGCGCGCCACTTTCTCCCCTAGCCCGGAGCGCGGCGGGTCAGCGATGATGAGATCGAATGCCGCCCCCGCCGGCAGCTTGGAAAGGAAAGTGTCGGTCGTGGTACGGTAGCCGCTTACGTTGGACGGGCAGTTGCGCCTCAGGTCGTGGAACGCGAACGGCCCCGACTCCACCGCCGCCACCTCGCGGAAGTTCTGCGACAGGGGCAACGAGAAAAGACCGGTGCCGGCATAGAGGTCGAGGGCGAATCCGCCATGTCGGCCGCCGGTGACCACCTCCACCAGTTCATCGGTCATGTAGCGGTTGGTCTGAAAGAACGACCCTGCACTCACTACATAATTGGCCGTGCGCGTCCGGTACGTTAACTCGTCGGTGCCAAAGTCCTGTTCGAGCTCGGGTGGTATATCTTCGCGGACCAGCGTCCGTTGGTGCGTGAGCCGGAACACTGCAACTCCGATCGCCGCGGGCATCGCTTGGCGCAGCGCCGCGGCGAAGTCCTCAATGTAAGGCTCGGCTTTGAGCTGGTCCGTCACCGTTAGCTCGACCATTAGCTCCGTGTCGTCAGAGTTGGCGAAGAACTCTACCTCCACCACGTCTGGACTGACCTCGCCCGCCCGCCCCAGCTCCCAAAGCACGGAGATGGCACGGTTGATCAATGGCGAGCTGATCGGGCATTCCTCAACCGGCAGCAGGTCGTGGGAACCGAAGCGGTAATAGCCGAGCGCAAGATCCTGCCCAGTCTTGGCGCGCAATTGCATACGCGTGCGGTTGCGGTACTGCCACGGCGGCGAGGGATGGATGTGAATTTCATCCTTGAGGTCCAGCTTGGCAGTACGTCGCAGCGTTTCCCGCAGGATTGCCGACTTGATCTTTAGCTGGTGGTCGTAATTGGCGTGCTGATAGTGGCAACCGCCGCACCGCGCGAAGTAGGGACAGGGCGGCTCCACTCGTTCCAGGGAAGGCGTCAGAATTTTGTCCGCGCGGGCGCG
This sequence comes from Terriglobales bacterium, assembly GCA_036001865.1. Taxonomy (GTDB): domain Bacteria; phylum Acidobacteriota; class Terriglobia; order Terriglobales; family Acidobacteriaceae; genus DASYTX01. Next base: position 1,675 of record DASYTX010000020.1, on the reverse strand, counting down.
CACGAAGCCGGGCTTCTCCTCGACCATGCTGGCTTCCACGCGCTCGCTTTCGAGGACGAATGGCACGAAGGCAGCCTTGCCCGGGCCCTTCTCGTCGGCAGCCAGGCGTGCCAGGCCATCGCCGCCATAGACCATTTTTTCAATCGTGAGTTCCAGAGATTCCTCTGTGAATCTGCGGCGTCTCCCCGGTAGCTTTGCTCTTCTTTTCGCCGGAACGACGGCTCACATGTAGAACAAGCTCAGCCGCGGGACCCTATGCTTTTCTAGTAGCACCTTGTGGACGTACTGCTTGTGCAACTGCTCGATCTGCGGGCCGGACATCTTGCTGCGATAGGGAGCGATCTCGCGCTCGGCCTGCGCACGGATTGCAACCAGTTCCTCGTCCGGCATGGCTCCAAGCAGCACGGCGAAGAGTTTCTCTTCCATGACGGTGAGCCGCCGCTCCAGCTCCTCAAGCGCTGCTCGGATCTGCTCGATTGGCCGGTCGGCCAGCTCGCGCAGCGTACGCGCCGAATCCTGGGCCAGCCTGTGTACCGCCTCCGGCACGCTGGCTTTTTCCAGCCGATCGGCATTGCGCCTCAAATACGCAGCGATTTCCTCCGCGTCCAGGTGAGAATCCTTCTTCCTCTCCGAACTCGCCATGCCCACCGTTGCTTCTTTCATTTCCTCGGTCGCGGCCAACACTTCCTGAGCGCAGTAGGCGAGACTGTTGACTTTGCGCGTCTTCGATGGCCGGCGCGCGTACCGCTCAAAGCTGGCGTCAATACCGCGCAGCACCGCCTCCAGCGGGACGCCGGCATCCTTCCAGGTCTCGATCAGTGCCCAATCCAGGGTGGAAAGCAACAGCACGGTCCCGCGCCGCCGCTGAAAATGGTCTTCAATTTCCGTGAAGTAGTTGAAGTAGTTTTCCATCGAGGGGAGGGACCACCGGAGAGTAGGGGCCGCTTTCGGCGTTAGCTCTTGGCTCTGAGCTTCCGTACCTCTGCGTCCTCGGCATCCTCCGCAATCTTTGTCCTCTTGGCATGGCGCGCGGAGACGTTCCGCTCCCAGATGATGCGCAATCCTTCCAGCGTCAGCAGGTCGTCCACCTCGAAGATATGCTTCGAGTTCTTGGCAATCAGCGAGGCCATGCCGCCGGTGGCCACCACTTTTGTATCGGGGCCGAGCTCGGCCAGCATGCGCTCCAGGATGCCATCCACCAGCCCCAGATATCCGTAGTACAACCCGGACTGCATGCTGGCCACGGTGCTGGTGCCAATCACCTTGGCCGGCTCGCGCACTTCCACCCGCTGCAGCTTGGCCGTGCGTTGGAACAGCGCCTCGGCGGATATCCCAATTCCCGGTGCGATCACCCCGCCCAAGTACTCACCCTTCCCGGACACGGCATCAAACGTAGTGGCGGTGCCAAAGTCCACCACAATGCATGGCCCGCCGTATTTCTCGAATGCCGCCACCCCGTTGACGATCCGGTCGGCGCCGACTTCTGCCGGGTTCACCGGGTGCACTGGCATTCCGGTCTTCACCCCAGGCTCGACGAACAGTGGACGGCATTGGAAGTACTTTTCGCAGACCTCGCGCAGGGTGCTGTCCATCGGCGGCACCACCGAGGCGATGACGATGCCGGTGATCGCCGACACCTCGATCCGCGCCATCTCGAAGAGGTTATGGAATAGCA
>DASYTX010000019.1:0-2640 GCA_036001865.1 Terriglobales bacterium | reverse complement strand
CTGACCGCTGTGATTTTTAAGTCACAACCGTAGCGTATCACCGCCTCCGCAGAGATTTCAAGGGGAGCACACACTGCCTGAGTGTGTTATAAAATGCAAGTGAGCGGAAGCGGAGGGGGTCGAACCCTCAAAACCCCTGCCCGAGGTTAGCGGATTATAAGTCCGTTGGGCTTGCCGATGCCCGACGCTTCCGTTAGTGTAGCTTATAAGTCACACTATCACTCTAGCCAACACAAAGCAATAGGCAAACTCTGGCGGCACCCTGTCACGGCTCCTTTGATTCTGCCATAGAATTTGTGTCAAGTGAATAATCATGCTTTGTAGTCAACAACAAAGCAAAGCATTCCAGTTGACTGAGGGAGTAACCGCCCGCGAGTTACAGCGCGGTGACCCTGGGAGCCCCCGGGGATTAACCGCACCGGGGCGCAGGGTGCTGGTATATACTTCGAACCTCTCGGCGAAACTTGCCGGGACCGGGGCACAAGGTCATTTTTATACGCCCCGATAACCTTGCGGTAGCGGGACCAGAGCTTGCCAGGTCCCATTTAGAGCCCGGTTGTTTCGGGCAAGACGTTTCATAGAGGGCCGGACCTGTTGGAGGTCCTTGTGGACTTACTAGTTGTTCGTTTTGTCTTCATCCTTGTGCTGGCCGTAGCCTGCTACATGCTGCAACCCTTCGGGTTGACCAGACAGGTGGCAGGAGCGGTTGGCTTGGGGCTGGGCGCAGCCATAATCGCGTTCGAGCTGCGGCTGCGGCGGGTCAGCCTGAAGCGGCTGATTGGCGCCGCCATCGGCAGTATTTTGGGCATCTTCGGCGCCTACCTGTTCAGTCTGGTCATCCGTAACAGCATCCCCCATAGCAATACCCAAAGCTTCCTTCAACTGCTGGTCATGCTGCTGATGGCCTACGTGGGCCTGATCGTGGGCGCCAACAAAGGCGATCTGCTGAACCTGGCTGCCCTGGGCGGCATCTTCGGCGGGGAAAAATCCGGCAAGCGAGCGTACAAGATCCTGGACACCAGCGTGATCATCGACGGACGCATCGCCGACATTGCTGAGACCGGCTTTCTGGATGGCGTGGTGATCATCCCACAGTTCGTGCTGCGTGAATTGCAACTGGTCGCCGACTCAGCGGACTCGCTCAAGCGCAACCGCGGCCGCCGCGGCCTGGACATCCTGCAGCGCATCCAGAAGATCGCCTACCTGGACGTGCAGATCGTCGAGGACGATTATCCCTCGATCCGCGAAGTGGACATGAAGCTGATCGAGCTGGCCAAGGTCTACGACGGCAAGATCGTGACCAACGATTTCAACCTCAACAAAGTTGCGGGACTGCACGGCGTGCAGGTGCTGAACATCAACGAGCTGGCCAACGCGCTCAAGCCCATCGTCCTTCCGGGCGAGACCATGAAGGTGTTTATCCTCAAGGAAGGCAAGGAGTACAACCAGGGCGTGGCTTATCTGGACGACGGCACCATGGTGGTGGTGGACAACGCCCGCAAGATGATCGGCAAGACCATCGATATCGCCGTAACCTCAGTGCTGCAAACCACTGCGGGCAAGATGATCTTCGGCAAGTTCGACGAGCGCGCCATACCCGCGGCCGCCGTGCCCCGGCCGGAAGCGCGTCCGGTCTCAGCCACGCGCCCGCAACCCATCATGGCCGACCGCCCCAGCGAGCCGTAGCTTTCCATAAAACTGAATCGTCGTTCGTCGTTAGGCGGCTCCGCCGAGACCATCACCGCTGCCTTTCAGCTTCTCCGCCTGAAAGTGGGTGACAAGGGGATCGATCAGCGGCTGGAGCTTGCCGTTCAGTACCTCGCCGAGCTGGTGCAGGGTCAGCCCGATGCGGTGGTCGGTAACGCGGTTCTGGGGAAAGTTGTAGGTGCGGATCTTCTCGCTGCGATCGCCGGTGCCGACCATGGATCGCCGCTCGCTGGCCAGCGCCTGTTGCTGCCTCTCCAGCTCCACCTCGTAGAGCCGCGCGCGCAGCACCCGCATCGCCCGGCTGCGGTTCTTAATCTGCGAGCGCTCGTCCTGCGAAGTCACCACCGTGTTGGTCGGAAGATGGGTGATGCGCACGGCAGAATAGGTAGTGTTGACCGACTGCCCCCCGGGGCCGGAGGAGCAGTAGGTATCAATGCGCAGGTCTTTGGGATCGATCTTGATGTCCACATCTTCGGCCTCGGGCAGCACCGCCACCGTGATCGCCGAGGTGTGCACGCGACCCTGCTGCTCGGTCTCGGGCACGCGCTGCACGCGGTGCACCCCACTCTCGTACTTCAGACGGGAGTAAGCACCCTTGCCTTCGATGATGGCGATGACTTCCTTCAAGCCGCCTACCCCGGATTCTGAAGTCGAGAGCACCTCAACCTTCCAGCGCTGGCTTTCGGCGTAACGTGTGTACATGCGGAAGATCTCGGCGGCGAAGAGGGTGGCCTCGTCGCCGCCCGTTCCGGCGCGGATCTCCAGGATGACGTTCTTTTCGTCATTCGGATCTTTAGGCACCAGCAGAAACTTGAGTTCCTGCTCGACCTGTTGCACGCGTTGTTCGAGCTTGGTCAGTTCCTCCTGGGCATAGGCGCGCATCTCCGCGTCAGACTCATCGGCCAGTAGCGCCTTGCTCTCGTCGATGCCCCG
>DASYTX010000018.1:0-8639 GCA_036001865.1 Terriglobales bacterium | reverse complement strand
CACCCTGAACCGTCCCACCCGGCGCAACGCGCTTTCCATGGAGATGATGCAGGAGTTGCTCAACTGCCTGGACAAGATCGCGCAGGATCGTGAGATTCACGCCGTGGTGCTGGCGGCTGCCGGCAAGGCCTTCAGTTCGGGGCACGACCTGAGCGAGATGGTGGGCCGCGACATCAACGACTATCGCCGCACCTTCGATCTCTGCGCCGATCTGATGATGAAGCTGCAGTCCATCCCGCAGCCGGTAGTGGCGGAAGTACAGGGTGTGGCCACGGCGGCCGGGTGTCAGTTGGTCGCGACCTGTGATCTGGCCATCGCTTCCGAGGAAGCCACCTTCGCCACGCCGGGGGTGCGCATCGGGCTGTTCTGCACCACGCCCATGGTGGCGCTGACCCGCGCAGTTGGCCGCAAGCGCGCCCTGGCCATGCTGCTCACCGGCGACATGATTGACGCCCACACCGCCGCCGACTGGGGGCTGATCAACAAGGTGGTCGCCGCTAGCGAGCTGTGCACGGAGACGCGTAAGCTGGCGGAACGTATTGGCCAGGCCAGCCCGCTGACGGTTTCCATAGGGAAGCAGGCCTTCTACGCGCAGATCGATCTCGATCAGCCCAAGGCCTACGCCTACGCCAAGGAGATCATGACCCTGAACTCCATGGCCGCCGACGCCCAGGAGGGCATCTCGGCATTCTTGGAAAAGCGCACCGCCTGCTGGGCCGGCAAGTAGGAGATGACCGGGCGGAGCGCAGCGGATGGGTAAGCGCCTCGTCGCCACGCTGGCGGCGATCGCCGTCCTGGTAGTGGCGGGGCTGTGGCTTTTTGGGAGGCGCGAGCCGCGCGAAGTGCGCATCGGCTCGCTGCCCATCATCGCCAGCCTGCCGATTTACATCGCGCAGGAACGGCAACTGTTTGCCAGTGGCAACATCCGCGCCAGGACCATCACTTTCTCCAGCAGCAACGACATGGTGAACGCGCTGGTTGCCGACGAGGTGGACGTGCTGCCGGCCGTCTCGCTGGTGCCTATCGTTCACCTCGAGATTCAGGATCCCGGCAGGGTGCGGGTGTTCTCCCACAGCCGCATGAATTCCGCTAATGCCCTCGATAAGATCCTGGTCAAAGATGCTTCCAAGATCCGGACACTCGCGGATCTCAAGGGCCGGCGCGTGGGAGTCTTCCCTGGCACCGCGCCGATGAAAATGGTGAAGACTTTCTTAAGGAAGCATGGCGTCGATCCCGAAAGCGTCTCGTTCGTGCAGTTGCCCGCGGCGGCGCAGCTTTCCAGCCTGGAGTCGGGCGCGGTGGACGCTCTGTTCGCTTACGAGCCGGTGACCACGACGGCACTGGCCCACGGCGGCTACCGCATGCTGTTCGGGTCGGTGTACGCCGACCTGCTGGAGCCCAATCCCATCGGCGTGTCAGTGATTGCGCGCGACTTCGAGCGTCGCCACCCCAAGCTGGCGGCCGGCACGCTTCGCGCGCTGGGGCAGGCGCTGGAGTACATGCGCAACCATAGTGACGAAGCCCGCTCGCTGCTGCCCAAGTTCACTCGCATCCCGCCAGAAATCGCCGCGCGCGTCAACCTGGCCGATACCACCCTGACTAACCAGGTGGACGTCCAGAACCTGCAAGCCTTCGTCGACCTGCTCTACCAGAGCGGCGAGATCCCGCGCAAGATCGACGCCCAAAGGCTGGTGGCTCCCACGCAATGAGCACAGCCGGCCAATCTCCCGGCTTCGCGCTCGAGATGGAGAACATCGGCTTTTGCTACCCATCGCGTTCTCCGACTAGCGACACCTGCCTCTACGACGGCTTCTCCCTGCGCGTCGAGCAAGGCTCGATCCTGGCCATCATGGGCGCCAGCGGTGTAGGAAAGAGCACGCTGGGCCGGATCATGGCCGGCATTCTGAAGCCGCAGAGCGGCAAGGTTGCCTGGTCGCCGCAGTTCCGCAGCAAGTCCGATGTTGCCTATATCGACCAGCACCCTATCAACAGCGTCTTTCCCTGGCAGACGGCGCGGACCAACATTGAGTATCCGTTGCAGAAGCTCGGCTGGGACGGGGCGCGGCGCGAACGCGTCGGCTATCTGGTTTCACTCTTCCGGCTGGACAATGTCGCCGAGGCTTATCCCGCGCAGCTATCCGGCGGCGAGCTGCAGCGGGTGGCGCTGGCGCGCTGTCTTTCCTGGCGGCCGGCACTGGTCATCCTCGACGAGCCGTTCTCGGCGCTCGACGGCAAAGTTAAGGCAGAGATCATTTCCGCGCTGCACGAACTGGCTACGCGCGATAGCAATACCCTGGTGCTGATCACGCACAACGTCGCCGACGCGCTGGCACTGGGGACGCGCTGTGTGGTCATCGGCAAGCGGCCGGTTGAAATTATCTCTGATCTCGAGTTTCGCTCCGGCTTCCCGCGCCAGGAGGGTGCGCCCGACTACGAGGCCATGGAGCAGGCACTTATCGAGGGAATCCGCCATGGGTTGGTTTAGGCGCAACTGGCGCGGCTCGTTTTTTCTGGCAGGACTGCTGCTGGTGTGGATTGCTGTCGCCGAGCTGCGGCTGGTGGACCCAATAATCCTGCCTTCGCCGATTAGCGTGGTGCAGGCGATGCCGGGAATGTTGCGCGAGCGCCTGCTGGTGGATGTGGCGCTGACGCTGGCCCGCGTGCTGGGCGCGCTGCTGCTGGCCTGCGCTTTCGGCATCCCTTTTGGATTGCTGCTGGGTTATCGCAAGGGCATGTACCGGGTGATCGAGGGCCCGCTGCACGCGCTGCGCTCCATCCCCGCCTCGGCATTGTTCCCGCTCTTTCTGATCATCATCGGGGTGGGCGAGAGATCCATCGTGGCGCTGGCCGCTTATCCCAGCCTGCTGGTGATCCTGGTGAATACGGTCAGCGGCGCCACCCTGGCCAATAAGCGCCGGCTGTACCAGGCGCGACTGTTCGGGCTGAGCACATGGGACACCATCTCCGACGTCCTCTTCTATGAAGCCTTGCCCAACATCTTCGACGGCATCCGCACTGCCGTGTCCTACGCCCTGGTGCTGGTGGTGGCAGTAGAGATGTTCATAGGACTGGGCGATCGCGGCCTGGGGCGCGGCATCTACGAGTATCAGTCTACCTACCGCATCCCTGAAACCTACGGCGCCATCATCATTGCCGGCGTCATTGGCATCCTGCTGAACGGGGTGGTCAGCAGGCTCGAGGGGCGCATGCTGCGCTGGCTGCCACACGCGCACGAGGAGAATTGAGCAGAAAACAAATCAGCCCCTAGAGCACAAGTTGGGGCGAGAGAGTGGGTCCGATGCCGGAAACCAACTCTTGATCGGTATGGGCTGGGCGTTTGAACTGTTTGCTCAGTGCAAGCCCCTGTTTTTGATAGGAGGACCCGATTGAGGAACCATACACCTTATCGGGGACCTGGGCCATTTTGTGGTAGATCAGTTTCCCGACCAACTGTTGGTCTTCCAGAAGAATGGGCAGCTCATGGGCCCTGACTTCCAGAACGGCCTTAGTACCTGCGATTTCACCTTGGGTGCCATACCCAAAGCCAGGATCGAAAAAACCAGCATAGTGGATGCGAAACTCGCCAATTGATGGGTCAAATGGCACCATTTCCGCCGCATGGGTAGGCGGCACACTTATCCTCTCGCGGGAAGCTAAGATATAGAAATCGCCTGGGTTCAAGGTGTGATCTTTGGAGGCAGGACTGCGGATGATTTCCCAAAACTCGTCGATGTCATAGCAATCAACCTTGTCCAGATCAATCGGATGCCTGGTGCTCTTGGCTTTGTACGCAACGACATTCGCCCCATTCCCTTGGAGATCCACGGAAACGCTCAGCCCTCGTTCTATCTTGGGGTCAATCGGGCTTTCGTCATCGTCGTATGCGAGCTGTTCTTTTTCAGCCAGTTTAGCCAATCTGCCGTCGCTAGAAGGCGGATTCCCACGTATAAACCTCAATTGATTCAGCTTCATTCCTGTTCTGACGCGGATCGGGAAAGTGCGGGACACTACCTCAAGGTACAGAAGCCCAGAGTGGCCTTTTGGAACCCGTTCAAACTCGACGCCTGGTTCGGTGATGAGTCGGGTGAAAATGTCCAGGCGGCCAGTCGTGCTCTTTGGGTTCGCCTTTCCCGAAACATCCCACGGCAATCGTAGACTCTCGATCAATGGCACTATGAAAACGGACCGTGGCTCAAAGACGGCGGACTCCTCCAGATTGATTTCCCTTATAAGCAAATCCTTGATTTTTCTTTCGATTGTGGACCGCCCAGGGAGAAAGCTGGCGCTAATCTGAAACGCTTTGCGCCCCAATCGGAGATCAATGCTTGCCGGCTGAATCTGGTTCTCGGCAATCGGCACAGGCGAAGTGATTCGCCCAGTGTCCACGAATGTACGGATTGTTTGTGACGGCAGAATCCCTGTAGCAAGGGGCTCCTGCTTGGGTTGCGAGAAAAGGTCCAGCGGTGATGCGTCCCTCATTGTGTTCTATGAATTCCGATGCCGCGCTGCTAATGCGGCGATCTTCTTTGCTCTCTCGATTAACTCTGCCTTGTGATACTTGGAAACGCCGTCAAGGCTGCAAAACCCGCCTTTTCTCTTTTCCCCGAGGCCTACCCGCGTACCCTCAGGGATTTGCTTCCCACAGTTTGGGCAAATATTCTTGTCCCACAGTTCCAGCAGGTATTCTTCTTCCGATTCGGCCATCATTTGTCACATTCTAACTCGTTAAAGCCCCATTTCCCCCTGACGTTAAGGGAGTTTAGCAAGACCGAGCGTGTGGATTCGTGTGGATTTCTCGGCCCGATCTCTGCCAGTGACCAAGTCGCTTCGATCCGAATTTCGACCTCCTCCGAATCGTTCCCGGCTTCCTGGCGACTGAGATGGTTGCAGTAGAGGAAACAACGTCGACTTCGATCCTGAGTCTTAAGTTCCTAGTGCCCGCCGTAGTACTCGTCGTCCCCTTCCTGGCCGGTCCATTCCGAGACATGGGCACGGGTTTCGCCGAGGAATTGGAAGTTGGCGTCGAACTCGCAGGCCACGATACGCTGGTCCTGGGCATCGAGGTAGCGGATGACGTAGCGGCCTGCGGCGACGCTGAGGGCGTCGATGGGCTTGGTATCGTCGAAGCCGATGCCGAGCTGGGCCAGCAATGAGGGGAGGTCGTATTCGGCGCCGTTGATGGAGAGCTTGCCGGCGCCGCAGCCCAGGGGGCCGAAGCGGCCCTCGATCAGCTCGCGACCGGGCGGCCCAGGCATTGTGTCGCCCTCCGCGGACGCGTCAGAAATCGTCTCCGGGTACCAGCGGGCACTTGAAGGGCGTGGAGCGGAACATATCGAAGTAGGCCTCGTCTCCGATCCATTGGGCGATGTGCCCGCGGTGTTCGGCAATGAAGCGGAACTGGGCATCGAACTCACAGGCCACAATGCGTTGGTCCTGCCCGTCGTAATAGCGGACGCAGTAGTGCGACTCGACGGCCTGCACGTCGATGGGCCAGGTGTCGTCGACCGCCAGGTCCATGCGCGCCAGCAGGCTGTCGAGGTCGTACTCCCCGTCGCCGATGAGGATCTCTTTCAGCCCGCTGCCTAGCTTCCCGAAGCGGCTTTCGATCAGCTCTTTGCCATGCATTTGGGTCACCTCGTCAAGCCGCCGATTGCGCCGCAGTTTGCGGCCGCTTGAATATTACGTGGATGCCAATGGTGCCGTAGGCGATGCCGTCCTTGTTAGGGGCGATCAGCGGGATGGAACTCACCAGTTCCCACCCCTCAGATCCCGCGTCATTGATCCACGTGTCCAAGTTGCTGATCATGCCCTCATTGGTTTCCGCGAAGAGCACCATCCGGTCGAAGTATTCCCACTTCGTCATCGTGACTCCTTCTTGAGTAGCAGGTGCTGGCATGGGTTCAGTCCTTTCAGGCCGCGGTGACTTTGGCCCAGCGTTCGGCCAGCCAGCGCGCGGCGATCTCATAAACCTCAGAATTGAACTTCAGCTCCACGTGGTTGAACCACCGCGGCAGGTAACGCACGAAGGCGTTCTCGTGCTGCACTTCGGGACGCAGCTCCCGCGTGATGTAGTACAGCTCCGCGTTGCGCAAGCTTGCCTTCAGGCCGGCGGCGCCCTGCAGGATGGCGGGTATATCACGCTCGGCGTACGCCAACAGGCACGGCCGGTCATGCCCCGCAACCGGACCCAGTTTCTCCAACAACTCCACCACGTATCCAGAGTAGGGTTCACGCACCGCCGGGCTGGGAAAGTTCTCAAACATCCACTTGCCTTGTGGCGAAATCTCCACCACCACCGAGGGCGACAGGGCCACGATGTAGTCCGCGGAAGACATCAGCGCCAGCCGGCCGCCGAGGCTGACCCCGACGGCGGCGGTTAGCCCAAAGCGCCGCACATACGCCAGTCCAGCCTCGACCTCGTCGCGCATGCCGGGGCCGATCGGCGCCATATTCTGCCCATGACCACAGACCTCCATGGCCAGGGCCGCGAACTGCTGCTCCGCCAAGGCCACAGCAAGGCCCAGCATCTGCTCCTTGGTTGCCCCGTAAGGCGGCAGCAGCAGCGCGCCCCCGCGCGGGGAATCCGGCACCAACATCATGCCGGGGACGTTGTGCCCGTCCGGCGCGGTGAGGTTGGTGACGCGTTCGAATTTCAATTTCCACTCCGCCGTTCTTTCATCCCTGGAGTCCCGCGCTCCCTCGTCCAGCCGGCATTGCCGAGGAGCGGATTCTACAAGAATCCGTGGATCCTGCGATACCACTGCTCATGGCGCCACCTGCTTCAGCCACCGCAGCACGCGCTCGATCAGCACGCCCTCCTGGCCGCGAAAGCCGTGGTCGGCGCCCTCCATCAACAACAGATCTACCCTGCGGCTGAGCTGGGCGGCGGCGCGCAGCCGCTCTCCGATCTCCGGCGCGACCAGCCGGTCCTGTTTCCCCTGCACTATCAGCACGGGATTGCCCACCTTCTGCAGGTTCCGGTATGGGTCCGACTGGGCCTGCGGCCCCCGCAGGCTCAGCAGGTAGCCCGCGCTGTACAGGGCCTTTCCCAACGGACCGAGGTCGACCAGCATCATTTCGTCTTCACGGCCGGCTGCGGCCAACTTGGCGGCATCATCCACACTTGCCTGCGCCTTCTCCTTGCCGAATTGCCAGACGTTCCATTCGAAAAGGTTTCCTGGCCCGCTGACCAGCACGGTTGCCGCGACATTGGGGTCGCCAGTGCTGGCCTGGTAATACAGGACGCGGTTGGTTCCCATGCTCTGGCCGAGCAGCACGAATTGCGTGTGCCCCAGCTCGCGCAAGTACTTCAGACCGGCGGCAATGTCGGTGGCGTTGTCCGTGAAGCGCGAGGTCTTCGGGCCCGCGTCGTGATCGCGCATGTTGAGGGCGAGCGCGGTGTAGCCCTGCTGGGCCGCAGCTTGGGCCATAACCGGCAGATAGCCGCCATAGAAGGACCCGCCATAGCCGTGCACCAGCAAGAGCGACGGGCGGCGCGGCTTGCCGGCGGCGCGATAGAGCATGCCGTCCAATTGCACGCCGTCGGCGGTGCGCACCGCGATCAATTGCGCACATACCGACGCCCTGGCAGGAGGCGCCGATCCGGCGTGGCCGGGCTGGACGCTGAGCGCTACGATCAGAAGCGTAAGCGCCCGCAGGCGGAGGGTGCAGGACAGGTGCAGGCGAATCATTCCTTCCCGGCGGCCACCTTGGTGGGCTCCACCGAGACGCCCGCCTGCTTTAGCCGCGCCTCCAGTTCAGCAATACGCGCTTTGGTGGCCCGCTCGCGCTCCCAACGCGCGGTGACCTCCTGAATCATGGCTGCCACGCCGATCACATGACCGTCGTCTCCGCGCAACAGGACGACGTTGAACTCGATGGAGATGCGCCGGCCGTCTTTGGTCAGGGCGGGCACGGCGAGCACGTCGCTGCCATACTTGGTGACGCCGGTCTCCATCACCCTGTAATAGCCTTCCCAGTGCCGTGGGCGATGCTTCTCCGGGACGATGATGTCCATGGACTGCCCGAGCGTTTCCGCTGCGGTAAAGCCAAACATGGCCTCGGCACCCGCGTTCCACAAGCGGATCTTGCCCTCGCGGTCGGCAAAGATGATGGCGATAGACGTGTGCTCCACAATCTGCTGGCACAGCCATTGTTGGGTATAGGTCATGGTGGTGAAATCTCCGGTCAAGATCTCTCAAGAGTAGCGCAAGGTGGAGTTCTTCGCCTGCTCGCCCGCCGGAGTGGACGCAAACAAGTGCTGGCACGGCTCTCGCGTGAGCGGGCTGGTTGACGCGCTCACCCGGAAGACGTGCCAGCACAGCGGAGGCGCGGGAGCACCTCCGAACCTTAACCCGTTCCGGTCCTGGCGGCCTGCTGCGGCTGCTGTTGTGCCTCGGCGTCCTTCTGCCGCAGGACGCGCCGCAGCAGCTTGCCCGTGGGCGTACGCGGCAGCTCGTTGACGATCACCACCTCGCGCGGCAACTTGTAAGTAGCGATCTTGCCCTTGCAGTGGTTGATCAACTCCTCGGGCGTCACCTTGGCCCCAGGCTTGAGCACCACAAAAGCTTTGGCAATCTGGCCGCGCAGCTCGTCGGGGACGCCGATAACGCCCACGTCGAGCACGTCGGGGTGAGTGG
>DASYTX010000017.1:0-5887 GCA_036001865.1 Terriglobales bacterium | reverse complement strand
GGGTGCCACCACCGGCAGCGCCGCCGGATCGCGGCCGGATGGGCAGCTTTTAACCGCACTCATACCGTGCATGGACGGTCGTAACCGGCGACGACCGCAGGGTTTTTGCTATGTCGATCTCCTCCACCGCCGCTGCCACCGCCAATCCTTGGCTTCGCGTCCTCGGGGCTCTGGAAAAGAAAATCAACCGGCACTCCTACGAGACTTGGCTCAAGCCCACGCGCTTCAGCCATGCCGAGGGCAACGTGCTGTTCGTGCGCGTGCCCAAGGCGGAGTTCCGCCACATCGGCGAAAAATACGGAGACTTGATTTCCGAAGCGCTGGACACGCTGGCGCTGGGCTACGAAGACGTGCGCTTCGTCACCGAGCAGGAAGACCCCGCGGCCACCACCGCAGTGCGCCACGACGGCGGTTTTGCGCCCCAGGCCGCGCACGCCTCCGCCACTCCCTCGCGCGCCACCCAGGCCCGTTTCGACTGGGACACCGCCGCGCAGCTCAATTCCAAGTACACCTTCGACGCCTTCGTTATCGGCGCCGGCAACCAGTTCGCGCACGCCGCCGCTCACGCCGTGGCCGCCGCGCCCTCCAAGGCCTACAACCCATTGTTCCTCTACGGCGGCGTCGGCATGGGCAAGACCCATCTGATGCAGGCCATCGGCCACGAGGTCAAGAAGCGCAACCCGCAGACCGCCATCTGCTACCTCTCCAGCGAGCGCTTCACCAATGAAATGATCAACTCGCTGCGCTATGACAAGATGTCGAGCTTCCGCGACAAGTTCCGCACCGTGGACGTCTTGCTGATCGACGACATCCAGTTCCTGGCGCAGAAGGAGCGGACGCAAGAAGAGTTCTTCCATACCTTCAACGCGCTGCACGAGTCCATGAAGCAGATCGTCATTGCCAGCGACCGCTCACCCAAGGAGCTGGCCGAGATCGAGGACCGGCTGCGCAACCGCTTCGAATGGGGACTGATCGCCGACATCCAGCCGCCCGATCTGGAGACCAAGGTCGCCATCCTGCAAAAGAAGGCAGAGATCGAGCGCGTCGTGCTGCCCACCGACGTGGCCCTGTTCATCGCTTCCAACATCCGCTCCAACGTGCGCGAGCTGGAAGGCGCCTTCATCCGGCTGATCGCCTATGCTTCCCTCACCGGCGCCGAAACCAACCTGCCCACCGCCCAGCAGGTGCTCAAGAACTTCATCGACGCCCAGAGCCGCAAGGTCACCATCGACGCCATCCAGAAAGCGGTGGCAGAACAATTCGGGCTGCGCGTTCCCGAGATCAAGCAGAAGAACAACTCCCGCGCCATTGTGTACCCGCGGCAAATCGCCATGTACCTGGCCAAGCACCTCACCGACAGCTCGCTGCCGGAGATCGGCCGCCAGTTCGGCGGCAAGCACCACACCACCGTGATGCACTCGGTTGACAAGATCGAGCAGGTGCGCAAAGCCGACAAGGATTTGAACCGGCTGCTGAACAAACTGACGGAGACGCTCGGCGGCTAATGACGCGGATGTGGCCGCACACAGGCTTCCTTTTCCACCAAGACGCCTTCTCTTCCGCGCGCCGGCCTGTGAAGCAGTTGTGGAATCTGTGCAACACCGGGGCGCTCGCTATCGGCGCCGCCTCTTATTGCACGCCAGACCCTGGATTTCAGGCCTCGATAAGCACGGCTCCCATTGCTCACAAGTTTCGCCGACCCATCAGTTTGGGTATGATTTCCACTTTTACCGACCCTCTACTGTTACTGCTGGTTTAAAAGGTTTTTCTTCTGATATAAGGAACAGCACTAAGAGCCGCACATATGCCAACCACCGGCACTCAGCAGGGTAGCGCCATGGAAATCACCGTTAGCAAGTTTGATCTGCTCAAAGAACTCACCGCCACCCAGGGCGTGGTCGAGCGCAAGACCACCATCCCCATCCTTTCAAATTTTCTGTTCGAGGCGGCGGATGACAAGCTCACCATCACGGCCACGGACCTCGACCTCAGCCTGCGCACCGCGTGTGCCGCCAAGGTCAAGCGCGAAGGCTCCTGCACCGTTCCTGCGCGCAAGCTCTACGACTACGTCAAGCTGCTGTCTGATGGCGACGTCAGCATCAAGCTGCTGGAAAACCACTGGGTCAACATCCGCTCCGGGCGGTCGAACACCAAGATGGTCGGGATGGCGCGCGCCAATTTTCCCGCGCTGCCCAGTTTCCCCACGGGCGGTGTGGTTAAGCTGCCGGCACACATCCTGCGCACCATGATCGGCAAAACCATCTTTGCCATCTCCAACGAGGAATCGCGCTACACCCTGAACGGCTCGCTCATGGTGCTGAAGGCGGAGTCGATCACCATGGTGGCCACCGACGGCCATCGCCTGGCCCACATCGAAAACGTGGGCGCCAAGATCGATGTTGGCGGTGAGATGAAAGTGCTGGTGCCCAAGAAGGCGATGAACGAGCTGAAGTCGCTGCTGGATGCCAGTGACGTCGAAGAAGTCGAGTTCGCCCGCGATGAGTCCACGCTCTTCTTCCGCATCGGCGGGCGCCTGCTGACCTCGCGCCAGTTGACCGGACAGTTCCCCAACTACGAGGCCGTGCTGCCGCGCGAGAACACCAAGAGCGTGACCGTGCGCTCGGAGGACATTGCCGGCGCCATCCAGCGCGTCGCCCAGTTCGCCGACGAGCGCTCGGGCGCTATCCGCATCAAGCTGGATAAGAACGAAATCAAAGTCTCGTCGTCATCGACGGAGACCGGCGAGTCAGAAGATTCCATCGAGACCACCTACCAGGCCGATCCTCTGACCATCGGCTTCAACTCCCAGTACCTGCTCGACTTCCTCAAAGCCTCCAGCGCTGGCGACGTGCGCCTGGAGTTCAAAGACCCGCAGTCGGCTGGCCAGCTCCGCCCCGAGGAGAATGGCGACGGCTTCAAATACCGCTACATCGTGATGCCGATGAGGATCTGAGCGGAACTGAGGCACGAAGCTCCCCAGCGGACAGCTGGCAAATGGACTAACGACCAGTCTTGGGAGCCAGCTTCCCTGGTTCTTGTCTGAGCGTCTCGTACTCCTGAATCTTGTCGATTAGTCCAAACACCAACTGGCGATCACCAGGTTCCATCTGAAGGAGATTTGCATCTAGTGTCAGAGTGAGGGTGCCCCCGCTTTTCAAACGAACTGTAGTGGATGTTGGCACCGTACTCGAAGTGCTCGCCATTCCCGATTCCACGTCAGCAGAAGGCTCTACACTGCGACGCCTGCCGGGACCAAGCTTACGAACCCTCCGAGCCAACAATGGCGACAGGGGAAGTTCCGCGTATCTTGCCGCCTTGAGGAAGAACGAGATCACCTTCTTGTGCGTTTCTCCCGTTTTCCCATATTCGCGCATTGCGTCTTCGAATTGACGAGGGGAGATCTTCGTTAGGCCCAATCCGACAATCTTGCCGTAGCTCGATTCCAAGATTTTTCGCAAGGCAGCCTTCCGGCTCGTCTTGTCTTGCACCAGATTTTTCAGTGCGGTTGTCGGCCTGCCGGACTCATCTACAAGCCGAAGAAATCTGAACGCTGCCAACAACTGGCTCTGAATTGCCCCTGAGTACGACGGCCAAACCGAACTGTCAATCTGATGAGGGATGCCGCGCTCCAGTGCTTCGATAGCCGTCAAGAAGGTTTTGAACGGCACGTAAGCGACGGTGGCTCGATTGTCCATTTCTGCATTCTCCCCGAAACCGCATAACGCTATGCGGTATGCGTTTGTACGAATGCGATATCAAAATATACCGCATACGCCCCGACTTTTTTCTGATTTCGCATACCGCATAACGTAGGTTTCAGGTACGGCCCGTCTCGAACGCTTGGGACCAGTACTGTCAGCAATTTCGAGGCGACCGGCACCAAAATGCTTAAACAAACTTTCGTTCACATCCCCGGCATAGGCCGTAAGACTGAACGGGAGCTGTGGGGCCACGGTGTTCGCTGTTGGGATGATGCGGACCGTTTCGAAAAGCGGTTCGGCATCGCTGGGCCGGGTCTGCAGAAAAAACTGGACGAGTACATTCCTCTATCGCGTGATGCGATCAGGCGAAAGGATGCCGCTTTCTTCGAAAGGCTTTCAACCCTCGGAGAGGCCTGGCGGATCTTCCCTGAGTTTGCGGATCGTGCGGTTTACCTGGACATCGAGACCACTGGACTCTCCCCGGTGTTCGACAGCCTGACGATGGTGGGGTTGTACGACGGTCGCAAGTACAACGTCTTCATTGAGGGTGAAAACCTTCAGGACCTGCCTGCTCATGTGCGGGACTATTCGGTCGTGGTCACGTTCAACGGCGCGAATTTTGACTTGCGCTTCCTGAGGCTCGCGTTCCCAGAAATAAGTCTCCCGCCCATCCACATCGACCTGCGCTGGGTTACCCGCAAGTTGGGCATGAAAGGCGGGTTGAAATTGGTCGAGTCCAAGTTGGGCCTGAAACGCTCCGCCACCACACAAGAGCTCACCGGCTATGACGCGACCGTGCTTTGGGCCCAGCACTTGCGGGGTGACAAGCGTGCGCTGAAGAAGCTGATCCAATACAACACAGAGGACGTGGTGCACCTTAAGGCAATCATGGAAACCGCCTACGACCGGCTTTGCAGGCGCACTGCTGTGTTCCTCAAGGACACCGTAACCCGAGTGTTTACCGGGATTGCTGAGATGCCCCGGGTCCGCCGGCGAGCTGCAAAACAGGGCGGCTCTGGAGGTTGTGCTGGGAACCTCGTCCGCGACCTGCTAAAGAAATGCACCACGAATCGGCCGCGGATTGTCGGAATCGACTTGACCGGAAGCGAGAAACGGCCGACTGGCTGGGCGCTCCTGGATGGGGCCATTGCGGACACTAAGGTCCTGCGAACGGACGAGGAGCTGTTTGTTGAAACGCTTGCAGCGAAGCCGGCACTAGTGTCAATTGATTCGCCGCTCTCCCTACCTGAAGGGGTAAGCGATCCTGACCACATCGGAAAATCGCCGATCTACAGGAAATGCGAGCTCGCGCTGAAGCGAATGGGCATATCGGTGTTCTGGTGTCTGTTGCCCACCATGAAAGGCCTGACGACGCGCGGCATGAGGCTCGCCCGTAGGCTGCGCGAGGCAGGCCTGAACGTGATCGAGAGCTATCCGGGCGCAGCACAAGATATCCTCGGGATTCCCAGAAAGGGGGCCAGCCTGGAGGAACTCAAGTGGGGCTTGCACCGTGCCGGGATCGCCGGTCCGTTCTTGACCCAAAAGGTCGCCCACGACGAAGTTGACGCCATCACCTCGGCCTTGGTCGGACTCTTCTTTTTGGCCGATGAATACATCGCGCTCGGGACGCCAGCCGAGGACTACCTGATCGTGCCGCGTTCGCAGAGATTCAACTACTCGAAGCTGGCCGAAATCGTCGAGGCCAGTGGCCTCGATAAAGTGTGTCGGGAACCAGAGGCTGAGCTAGAATCCTGCCTCCATGTCCACCCAACAGCCGCAGCACCCACAGCCTGAATGGCTCGTGATCGGAATCACCGGCCGCATCGGATCCGGCAAGACCTCAGCGGCAAGGTACTTCGAACAGGTCCATGGATTCCAGTACGTTCGCTACAGCCACGTTCTTGCTGAATGGTTGGCGCCCGATCCGGATTCCAAGGCCCGACTGCAGCAAATCGGCTGGGAAGTCATGTCGGGAGGAATGCAGGGCGAACTGAACCGTCGACTAATCACAAGACTCTCACCAGGACGCGACTGCGTAGTGGACGGATTGCGCCATCCCGTTGACTTCGAAAGCCTGCAAGAAGCATATCAGTCGCAGTTTTGCTTGCTGTACGTTGACTGTTCGGCACAGAAGCGCTGGGAGCGGCTGGCGGTGAAACACAGTACGTTTGACCGCTTTCAGGCGG
>DASYTX010000016.1:0-18045 GCA_036001865.1 Terriglobales bacterium | reverse complement strand
GGTACATTCGGCGAACTAGTGCCGGCCGGTTCCGCTGTATTGGTGGCGGGCTACAGAGTCAAGCGAGGCCCAGTAGCAACTATCGAGATCGGCGCCGAGGTCAAGATTCTGGCTAAGGCCATGATCAAGCAGATTGACCGCGTCGTCGGCGACCTCGTTCGACAAGCAGAGGAGTTTCGCAAGCGAGGAGGCAATCCCATCTGTGTTGGCTTTGTCGGCGTGAACTTTGCCGATCATTACACATCCTTCGAGGGCGCCCGAGTGTTCCCTACCGATGGCAAACGCTACAAGCATCCGATTCAAGAGGCAGAGGAGACTGTTGCGCGGCTTCAACAGCGTGCTGCGCCCGCGTTCGATGAGTTCCTTACCCTGAAGTTCTCTGCCACCAACGAAGAGCCCTATCCGTTCGCATGGTTAGAGCAAAGGAATACGGTAATGGAGTATTCTGCCCTGCTTACCCGCATATCAAGAGAATACGATCGGCGGTTTTGAAGTGAGGAGTGTCAGCTCTAGCCCCATTGAGAAGCAAGAACCATTGATAGCTGACGTGCTGCATTTATCACATCGAAGCGTGATGGCCGCCACATGACGCTCGCCGCCGCCGCGGGTATGCTAATGGCGATAACAACTTGCTACGAAAGGAGTGCAGCCATGTTTGCGCGCGTAATCGAAATCAAGACCAAGCCTGGCAAGGCCAAGGAAGTCACCGAGAAGGTCCACGAGAAAATTCTCAACACGCTCCGGGCGCAGCCTGGGTTCGTGGACGAACTGGTGCTCACGTCCGACAGCGAGGGCATCCTGGCCATGAGCCTGTGGCGGACGCGGGCCGATGCCGAGCGCTACAACCGCGAGAGCTACAAGCAAGTTCACGACCTGATCCGCGAACTGGTGCACAGCGAGCCCAAGGTGCATCAGTTCGACGTCGAGACCTCGACGGCGCACAAGATCAGCAGGGGTAAAGCCGCGTAAGCAGCTAGCAGCGGACGATTTTTGGCGAGTCGATCCCGCGGGTGGCGTTGCGCGTATCGACCACTAGTTGCGCGTCGCGCACGATCTGGGGGTAGTCGTAGGCAGAGTGGTCGGTGATGATGAGCACGCAGTCGTACTGGCCCAGGTTCTCCAGCGGCGCGCACTTCATTTGCAGATCGTACTTGCGGCCGCGGCCGACGTAGGGGAAGTAGGGATCGTTGTAGCTGACCTGGGCGCCGTTATTGCGGAGCAGCTCGATGACGGTGAGCGCGGGTGACTCGCGCAAGTCGTCGATGTCTTTCTTGTAGGCCACGCCCAGGACGAGCACGCGCGCACCGTTGAGCGCCTTCTTGCGTTCGTTCAGAGCTATGACCACGGCGTGGAGCACGTGGTACGGCATGGCAGTGTTGATCTCGCCCGCCAGCTCGATAAAGCGCGTTTGGAAGTCGTACTCGCGCGCCTTCCAGGAAAGGTAGAACGGATCCACTGGAATGCAGTGGCCGCCAAGTCCCGGCCCGGGATAAAACGCCTGGAAGCCGAAGGGCTTGGTGGAGGCGGCGGCGATGACCTCCCAGATGTCGATGCCCATGCGCAAGCAGAGCATCTTGAGCTCGTTCACCAGGGCGATGTTGACGCAGCGGTAGATGTTCTCCAGCAGCTTGCACATCTCGGCCGCGGCGGGTGTGGACACTTTCACGATCTTCTTGAAGATTGAGCTGTAGAGCGCGGCTGCCAGGTCGCTGGCTACCGGGTCGCAGCCGCCCACGACTTTGGGAATGTCGCGGCGCGAAACGGTGTCGTTTGTAGGGTCTTCGCGCTCAGGAGAAAAGGCCACGTATAGCTCGCCATCCGCTTCGCCGCGGCGCGCGACTTTGAGCGCCAGCCGGTTGCCTTTCTCCAGGATAGGCGCCAGCACTTCTTCAGTGGTGCCGGGATAGGTTGTGCTCTCCAGCACCAGAAGCTGCCCGGGACGCAGATGAGGCGCGATGGCTTCGGCCGTCCTGGTGATGAAGCTGAGATCGGGTTCGCGGTACTCGTTGAGCGGCGTGGGAACACAGATGACGATGGCGTCCATCTCAGCGATGTGGGAGTAATCTGCAGTGGCGTTGAACCCCCGCTGGCGCGCGCTTTGAATCTCGGTTGCGGGAATTCGATAGATATAGGAACCGCCCTCGGCGAGGGCCTGCACCTTGCGCTCGTCGACATCAAAGCCGGTGACGGGAAACTTCTCTTCGCTGAACAACAAGGCCAGGGGCAATCCGACGTAGCCCAATCCAATCACGGCCACGCGAGCGGTGCGGGCCTCGATCCTGGTCTTGAGCTGCTCGGAAAGCACGACAGGCGCGGTTCTCGGCTGCATAGCTCCTATTGCAGGAATGTTGCTGTGAACCGGATTCTAGCACGCCGGCATCAGTTCCCGGCTGCGTCGCCAAACGGCCGACGTGACAAAAGTTCTTCCTCCGGGCCTCGGAACCGGGCGGTGGCCAGCGCGCTCAGGACGAAAAACCAGGCGGCATTGGCCGGGATATGCAGATTGAAGTCGACCAAGCTGTGCACCACGATGCCGGTGCATCCCACCAGCGCGGCCAGACGCACGTAATGGCTGAAGCCGGAAGCTTCCCGCTGGCGCTTCAGGCCGTAGCGGTACAGCAGCGCGAGAAAAGCGAGGGTGGCGGCAAATCCAAGAACCCCCATCTCCACCAGCACCTGCACGTAGTCGTTGTGCGCCTGGTTCACGAACAGGTTGGTGTAGAAACTGCGGAACTGGGGATAAACGATGGGAAACGCGCCCAGTCCCCACCCGAGAATTGGCTTGGCGGTGAACATGCTGACACTGTCGCGCACGATGGCCCAGCGCCCGCTGACGGCGTCGCTGCGCCAGGTGTCGTGCAGTGTGGCGAGGCGGTCGCTGATCTGGCTGGCGCCGAACCAGATCAGAAACGTGAACGTTAGCAGCAGGAAGGCGGCGAGCATCAGCGCGGGGCGGCGTCCGCGCCGCTGGGCAATCAGGCACGCCGCGAAGAAGATGGTCTGGACGATGAACGCTGCCATGCCGCCGCGCGAGCCTGAGAGGAAGATACTGCCTGCCATCACGACTCCGGCGAAGGCCAGCAGAGCCCGCTTGGGCCCTTGCGAGTAGGGGCTGAGCGCGAGCGCCAGCGGAATAGGAGTGAGCAGTTCCATCAGTCCTGCATAATGGTTGTGGTTAACGTAAGGGCCGTAGATCCAGCCGCCGAACCGCACCGGACGCAACCAGTAGAGTTTGTCCGTGGAACTGAAGTCCTGAACGATGGCGAACAGCGCCAGCAAAAAACCGAATACGGTGATGGTGGAGACGAACAGCCTGAGGTCAGAATCCTCGCGCAGGCACTGCTGCGCCGTGAAGAACAATAACCCACAGGCGATATAGCCCCAGAACTCAGTAGAGGTGGCGAAGCCGTACGCGGTCAGCCCGAAGGCAAGCTGCACAACAATGAGCAGCGCGAACGCCGCCATCGGCAGGTAAATCGGGCTGATTGCGACCTCGGGCCTGCGGGAGAAGCCTTGGCCGAGGGCCCACACCAGGAACAACCCGGCGGCCGCGAGCTGCAGGACGGCGCGGCTCCACTCTTCCACGGCGCCGAAGGCGAGGGGGCCGAAGAATAAGGTTGCTAGCAGCCCGACCTGGAGCACGCGTTGAAGCGCGAGGGGACGCGCGCGGGCAAGCGGGCGTGCGACGGCAGGAGGATCGTCGAGGAGCAGGACCGAAGCGTGTTGTTCGCGTGTGGCCAAGCTATTTCTTCCTCAAGCTGACGTCGTCAATCCACAGCATGCCACGGAGCAGCGTGTGCCGTGGCACGCGCACCAATCGGACGAGCACGAGCCGGGCGTCGGGGCGCGTACGGAACTCTGCGGCGGCGCGTCGCCAAGCGGTTGAGCCGGTGACTTCATCGGTCAGGGCGTAGAGGTAATTGTCGTAGGGGTCGGTGATGGCAAAGCGCGGGCCGCTGGCACCCTCGAGATCTCGCGAACGCACGTGCGCGGCGAATTCATACTCGACGTTGGGCTCGACCGGAACAAGTTGAAAGACGCCGGGGTCGTGGCCGGACTGCCGGTCGAACGCGAGGGCGAGAGAACGCAGCCCGGAGCGGAACTCGGTGCTGTCGATGGTGACAGTCAGGCTGGCAACGGGAGTGTAGCGCCAGTCGAAGCCGCCGTTGAGGATGTCCTCTTCGAAGCTGCCGTTAGTGATGTGGTCGTCATGCCGGCGGTAGGGGCGGAGTTTCTCGTCAAGGTTGAGCAGGTCTTCCCAGACGCTGCGGGCGCGGTCCGTCTCGCGGCGGTCAAGCAAGTACTGCAGGTAGGGCAATGCCAGCCGCGTGTCGAATGTCTGATGCAAGGCGATCAGCCGGCGCCAGACTTCGGCGGCGGCAGCGGTCTTGTCCTCGACCAGCAACAGATAAAGCAGTTGAGCATGGGACTCAGGTTTGGGCGGGAGAACATGATCAAAGATCGGCTCGACCGTTCCGGCCGCGCGCCAGCTCAAGCGCAAGGCTGAGAGCGCGCGCTCCCGGTCATTCTCGACAACAACTCGGAACTGGCGCAGGGCGCGTGCGACGTCTCCCTGGACAAGGTAGAAGTTGGCGGCTTCCCACGCGACCTCGGGCGTGCGCGGGTCGGCGAGCACAGCGCGCTCGAGCGCTTGCTTCTGCTGCTGGCGGTCGCCGAGAAATTGATAACCGCGGGCGAGGTCTAGCCAATAGGCAGCGACGTGCGGGTTCCGCGCCACGGCGGCATGAAATTCGCTCATCCCTGCGGTCAGGTCCTGCGCCACCAGGGCGAGATAGCGACCGAGCCGGTGGTGGTACTCCGAATTCCCCGGCGCGAGTCTCACGGCGCGCTCCAGCTCGACGCGGGCGGACCCGTTGACAGCGCGACTCGCGAGATACGTGCGCAAGACGCGGTAGCTGTAGGCCGCGGGCAGCGCCAGCGCGAGCAGTATGATGGCGAGCCGTTGCCAAATGGAGGGAAGATTCAGTGTGATGGCGCCTGAGGACTTGGCGCCTCCGCCAGCCACGTCGCGAAAAGGCTTCATGGATAATCTTGGCTGTAGACTCCGCGAACATCCCTGCGGCTGGCTGTCACGAGAAGTCGCGAACGTGAGCGGATCATAGCACGGCGCGCTGAGGCCGACTGGGAGACTTCCCTGCGGTGAACCACGCCGTGAACGGGTCCCCTTAATTACAATCCTTCCTGGTGAAATCAACCACCCGTCCAAGACCGATGGTGCTGGTCATCCTCGATGGTTGGGGCTACGCGCCGCCGTCGAGGGGCAACGCCATCGCGCTGGCGCGAAAGCCCACCTACGACCAACTGCTGCGCGAGTACCCGAACACGCTGGTGCACACCAGCGGGCGCTACGTGGGGCTGCCGCCGGGCCAGATGGGCAACAGCGAGGTGGGACACCTCAACATCGGCGCCGGGCGGGTGGTGTATATGGACATCACCCGCATCGACATGATGATCGAGAACGGCGAATTCTTCCGCCACCCACAACTGCTGGAGACCATGAAGCACGCGCGCAGCGACGGGCGGCGGCTGCACCTGTTCGGGTTGCTGTCGGATGGCGGCGTGCACTCATCGCAGCAACACCTGTACGCGCTGCTACGCATGGCCAAGCAAAACGGGGTGGAGCGCGTGTTCGTGCACTGCTTCATGGATGGACGCGACACGCTGCCCACCAGCGGCGCCGGTTACATCGAGCAATTGCAAGCCAAGATCCGAGAGTACGGCGTCGGCAAGATTGCCAGCGTGGAGGGCCGCTACTATGCCATGGACCGCGACCGCCGCTGGGAGCGCATCGAGAAGGCTTTCGCGGCGATGGTGGAAGGCCGGGGTGAGGCAGGGACGTATGTGGATCCCGTGCAAGGCGTGAAGGAGTCGTACAGCCGCGGCGTTACCGACGAGTTTATCGTGCCATTCGTTTGCGTGGACAACCGCGGCGAACCGCTCGAGCGGATCCGCGACGAGGATGCCTGTATCAGTTTCAACTTCCGCGCCGATCGCGCCCGCCAGATCACGCGCGCGCTGGCGCGTAACAGCGGCCTGACGGCGCAGGAGGGACGCGACCTGCCCGACGCAGCCGGACTCGATGCCGCGATCCCGCGCGACCGCGTCCCAAAAAATCTCAAATACCTGTGCATGACGCGCTACGACAAGCAGTTCACCCTTCCTTACGTGGTGCCGCCGGAGCCGCTGGATAACATCCTGGCCAACGTCATGGCTCAGTTGAAGCTGCGCAACCTGCGGGTAGCTGAAACGGAGAAATACGCGCACGTCACTTACTTTTTCAACGGCGGCGTGGAACAGCCGTTTCCAGGCGAGGAGCGGGTGCTGGTGCCCTCGCCCAAGGTGGCGACCTACGATCTGAAGCCGGAGATGAGCGCGGAGGGCATCGCCGAGACGGTGGAGAAGGCCGTCGAGGGAAGTGCCTTCGACGTGATCGTAGTTAACTTTGCTAATGCCGATATGGTCGGACACTCGGGAAAGATCGAGCCGACCGTGAAAGCTGTCGAGGCGGTGGATGCGAGCCTTGCAAGGATCTATGCCGCAGTGCAGCGCAAGGGTGGGGCCATGATCGTCACCGCCGACCACGGCAACGCGGAACAGATGATTGATCCCGCCACCGGCGGCCCGCATACCGCGCACACCACCAATCCTGTGCCCCTGATTGTGGTCAGCGAACAGAAGAACCACTTTCGCCTACGTCCCGACGGCGCGTTGCAGGACATCTCGCCCACCCTGCTCAGCCTGCTTGGCATTCCGCAGCCCAAGGAGATGACGGGGCACAGCCTAATTGTTGCGGGTGAGCCGATCACCCGATGAAACTCCTCATGCTGGTCCATCACCGGTTTGAGCTCTGGCAGGAGCCGGAGTGGTTTGCCCCACGTTTGCGCAGGCAGTTCCCCGATATCGAGGTCGTCTCGCGGACCAACTACGAAGGCGCCGAAAAAGATTTGGCCGAGGCAGACGTACTGATGACGTGGTCGCTGCGCCCGGAGCAGTTTCGCCTAGGGAAGAAGCTGCGCTGGGTGCACTCGCCGGCGGCTGCGGTACACCTGCTGATGTCGCCGGAATTGGTGGCCAGTGACGTCGTAGTCACCAACGCCCGTGACGTACATGGGCCTGTGGTGGCCGAGCACGCGCTCGCGCTTATGCTGGCGTTGGCCAAGCGGCTGCCTTCCGCGATGCGCTATCAGCAGCGCCACACCTGGGCGCAGACAGAGCTTTGGTCGGAGAAGCCGTCTCCAAGGGAGATTGCTGGTGCCACGCTGGCGGTGGTCGGGCTCGGAAGCATCGGTCGCGAAGTGGCGCGTCGGGCTTCGGCACTAGGCCTGCGGGTGCTGGCGGTGCGCGAGCATCGGGAGAAAGGGGCCGAGAGCGCTGAGGTGTTTGGCCCGGATGATCTTGACCGCGTGCTGGCGCAGGCGGACTTTGTGGTATTAGCGGCGCCTCTGACGCCTCAGACAGAAGGCCTGATCAATGCGGCGCGGCTTGCGGCCATGAAGAGAGATGCGTACCTGATCAACGTGAGTCGCGGGCCGCTGGTGGACGAGGCGGCGCTGGTGGAGGCGTTGCGCAGCGGGCGAATTGCAGGGGCGGCGCTGGACGTTTTCGAACCTGAGCCGTTGCCGGCCGATTCGCCACTGTGGGACGTGGAAAACCTGCTGATCACCCCGCATACGGCCGCCGTGACCGAGAGGCTCTGGGAACGGCACTATGATCTGCTGGCCGAGAATCTGCGCCGCTACCTCGCTGGCGAACCGCTCTTGGGATTGGTGGACAAGCACAGGGGATACTGACAGGCGTGCTATCGTAGAATTCCCTTCTTCATGGAAAAGAAAACTCCAGTCGGCATCCTCGGCGCGACGGGCCTGGTGGGACAGCGTCTCATCCAGATGCTCGACAACCACCCGTGGTTCGAATTGATGTGGGTGGCGGCGTCAGAGCGCTCGGCCGGGCAGGCGTACGGCGAAGCTGCGCGCTGGCGGCTGAAGACACCGGTGCCCGCGCGTGTGGCGGAAATGGAGATCTCTTCCGCCATACCGGAGGGAGCGCCGAAAGTTATCTTCGCCTCGCTCGATGCAGCCATAGCGCAGGAACTCGAGCCCAGGTTCGCCGAGGCGGGTCACGCAGTGATCTCCAATTCCAGCGCCATGCGCATGCGTCCGGAGATACCGTTGGTCATCCCGGAAGTCAACCCTGACCACCTGAAGCTGCTGGAATGCCAACCCTGGCGGCGGAAGTCAGGCGGGTTCATCGTGACCAACTCGAACTGCTCGGCGATGGGACTGGCCCTGGCACTGGCGCCGTTGCAGCGGCGGTTCGGCATCGAGAAAGTGTTGGTGGTCACCATGCAAGCTGTCAGCGGAGCGGGCTATCCGGGAGTGGCGTCGCTCGATATTCTCGGCAACGTGGTCCCCTACATCGCCAAAGAAGAAGAGAAGATGGAGGCGGAAGCCCCCAAGATGCTGGGCCGGCTGAACGGCTCGGTTATCGAGCCCGCGGGCTTCGCCATCAGCGCGCAGTGCAACCGGGTGGCGGTGGAGGATGGTCACACCGAGTCCGTGTCTGTGAAACTGACGAAGTCGGCCCGCGCTGAGGAGTTGATTGAATCCTGGCGCGGCTTCCGCGGCCTGCCGCAGGAACTGCGGTTGCCGGATGCGCCGGAGCAGCCCATCATCTATGACACCGCGCCCGACCGTCCGCAGCCGAGGTTGGACGCCGAGCGCGGCGCTGGAATGTCGGTGAGCGTGGGACGGCTGCGCCCCTGCAATGTTTTCGACTGGAAGTTCACCGTACTTTCGCACAACACCATCCGCGGGGCGGCGGGCGCGGCGCTGCTCAACGCGGAGTTGCTGAAGGCCCAGGGGTACATCTAGCTATTAGCTATTGGCCTTTGCTCTCAGACAGGTCAAGCTTCGACAATTCGATGAGGACGTACTCTTCAGACCCGGCGGTGTCCCGATGATTGTGATGAAATTCGGCGGCACGTCGGTGGAGGACGCGCGCGCCATCGATCGCGCCGCGTGCATCGTGCGCGAGCGCGTGGAGGAGAAGCCGGCGGTGGTGGTCAGCGCGCTGGGCGGCATCACTGACCAGTTGCTAGCCATGGGAAGAGCCGCGGGTTCTGGGGACCGGCAAGCCGCGCTGTCTCTCGCCCGCGACATGCGGGAGCGACACTACACGGTGTCGGGGGAACTGCTGGGCACTGGACTGTTCACGCAGTTTCATTCAGAGCTAGAGGCGGAGTTTGATTCGTTGGATGAGCTGCTGCGCGGAGTTTCGGCGGTAGGAGAGCTGACGCCGCGCACCACGGACAACATCGCGTCCTATGGCGAGCGGCTGTCAAGCAAGATCGTGCAGGCAGCGTTTTCGGCGCGCGGGATAAAGGCGGCGCTGGTCGATTCGCGGCAATGCATCATCACCGACAACACCTTCACCCGGGCCACGCCGCTCATGGACGAAATCAACGACCGCTTGGTAGCGCGTGTGAAGCCTCTGCTGGAACGCGGCCTGGTGCCGGTGATGGCGGGGTTCATCGGGTCGACGCTGGACGGCACGCCCACCACCATCGGGCGCGGCGGCTCCGACCTGACGGCGTCGCTGACGGGCGCAGGGCTGGGAGCACAGCGCATCGAGATCTGGACCGACGTCGACGGAATGATGACCACCGATCCCGGCATTTGCCCGGCGGCCCGGCGGATCAAGGTCATCAGCTTCGACGAAGCGGCCGAGCTGGCCTACTTCGGCGCCAAGGTGCTGCACCCGGCCACGCTATTGCCCGCCATCGAGAAGAACATTCCGGTGCAGGTGCTCAACTCGCGCAATCCCAAGAATGAAGGCACGCGCATCACGGCGCGAGCGCCGCAGTGCAAGAACATCTTCAAAGCCATCGCCGCCAAGAAGCGCATCACCATCGTGGATGTGGTGGCGCCGCGAATGCTCATGGCCCACGGATTTCTGCGAGCCATCTTTGAGGTCTTCGACCGGCACCGCTGTCCGGTGGACGTGGTGTCGACGTCAGAAGTCAGCGTTTCATTGACCGTGGATTCGAACGAGGCCATCCCCGCGATCGCCGCCGACCTGGAGAAGCTGGCCTATGTGAAGTACGAAGGCCGGAAGGCGATCGTGTGCCTGGTGGGCGAGAACATCCGGCGGACGCCGGGAATCGCGGCCAAGGTCTTCGGCGCCATTTCCGATATCAACGTGCGCATGATTTCGCAAGGGGCGTCCGAGATCAACATCACCTTTGTGATCGAAGAGGACAATGTGCCGGAAACGGTGCGCCGGCTGCATCAGATGTTTTTCGCGGAGGCAGACCCCGAGGTCTTCGAATGAAGCTGCTCCTGCTGGGCCGGGGCAAGACCGGGTCGCTGGTGGCTGAGGTGGCGCGCGAGCGCGGGCACCAGGTCGAGGCCCTGGGCAGCGCCGAAAACGCCAACGCCTCCGCCCTGCGCAAGGACAAGCTGGCCGGTGTCGAAGCGGTGATCGACTTCACCACGCCCAAGGCGGTGCTCGGGAACATCGAGGCTTGCGTGCGCGCCGGCGGCAACATGGTGGTGGGCACCACCGGCTGGTATGCCGAACTGCCGCGGGTGCGGCAGATGGTCGAGCAGGCCGGAACTGGGTTTCTGTACGCTTCGAATTTCTCCCTAGGCGTCAATATCTTTTTCGACATAGCGCGCGCGGCGGCGGTGGCTCTGCCCATGGGCTACACGGGCTCCATCCAGGAGATCCACCACGTGCACAAGAAAGATGCGCCGTCCGGAACAGCGGTAGTGCTGCAGAAAGTCCTGAAAGAGGCGGGCGGCGTCGAGGCGAAGATCCAATCCGTTCGCGAAGGCGAGGTAGTGGGCAGGCACACGTTGTCTCTGGATTCAGCCGGCGACAGCATCGTCTTGACGCACGACGCCAAGTCACGGCGCGGCTTTGCCGAAGGCGCGGTGCGCGCTGCAGAGTGGTTAGCGGGCAGGCGTGGCTTCTATGATTTTGCCCGGGTGTGGCGGGAGTTGCGCTGATCTAGGCTGCGGCGACAGTTACGCCGCCGCCAGTCCCCACTTGCGCCGCAGTTGCTGCTCAATGGTGCGAAACACCGCGCGGTCCACAATCGCGCCGATCGCGACGATCAGGAACATCACCGCCAGCACCTGGCTCATGTCGTTCAGGTCACGGCCCAGCATGAGCAACTGCCCCAGCCCCAGGCTGACGAAGATCATCTCGCCCGCCACCAGCGATCGCCACGCGAACGCCCAGCCCTGCTTCAGCCCCGAGACTATGTAAGGCAGGCTGGCCGGCAGGAGCACGAAGAAGAACAGCCCCAGCCCGCGCGCACCCAGGTTGCGCCCGGCCATGGAGTAAATCCGCGGGATCTGCTTGCGCCCGCTCTCGATGCTGATCGTGATCGAGAGCACCGAACCCATGACCACCACAAACAGGATGGCTTTTTCCGTCAGCCCAAACCACAGTACTGCCAGCGGCAACCAGCAGATGCTGGGCAGGCTTTGCAAACTGACCAGCAGTCCGCCGACTGTGTAGTCGAGAAACTTGCTGCCGGCCACCAGCATTCCCAGCAGCAGTCCGAGAATGATCGAGAGCCCGTAGCCCACAGCCATGCGCTTCATGCTGACCCCGATGGCGATCAGAAAGCTGCGGTCAGCAAAGCCCGCTGCCAGCGATTGCGCGACTTCCCAAGGCGCGGGAAAGACGTAGGGCGGCCACAGCTCGAGCTTCGCCACCAACGACCACAGCAACAGTAGGAAAGAGTAGAACGCCAGGTGCCGGCCGATCCTCTTCATTTGTGATACTCCTCTGCCAGGGACTTGTTGATCTCCTCGCGCAGGTCGGCAAGGATGCGGCGCGCGGTCAAGGCCACGCCGGGATCTTCAATCTGGCGCGGACGCGGCAGGTCCACACGAAACTCGCACTTCACCCGCCCCGGCCGGAACGTCATCAGCACCACGCGGTCGCCCAGCCGCACCGCTTCGCGCACGTTATGGGTGACGAAGACAATGGTGCATCCGGTCTTGGTCCAGATCGATTCCAGCTCATCGTGCAGCAGGTCGCGGGTCTGCGCGTCCAGGGCGGCGAACGGCTCGTCCATCAGCAGGACATCGGGCTCCATGGCCAGCGCCCGTGCCAGCGCCACCCTTTGCCGCATGCCCCCGGAGAGTTCGTGCACGTAACTGTTCGCAAACTCGCCCAGGTGCACCAGCTTCAGATAGTGCAGGGCGCGCACTCGGCGCTCCTGCCGGGGGACGCCTTTCCAGCGCATCCCGAACTCGACGTTGCCAGTCACCGTCAGCCACGGGAACAGTCCCAGTTCCTGGAAAATGACGATGCGGTCTGTGCCCGTGCCTTCTACGCGGCGGTTACCGACCCAGATCTCGCCCTCCGTCGGCCGCGTTAGCCCCCCGATGGAGTGCAACAAAGTTGACTTGCCACAGCCCGAGGGGCCGACGATGCAGAGAAATTCGCCGGTCGCGACTTGCAGGTTGATATTGTCCAGCGCCAGCAGTTGTGTCTTGGCGCCATTGGTGAACACCTTGGTCACGCCCTTCATCGCGATCTTAGGCGCAACCGTCTCTGCGGGAGCCATGGCGGGAGCCGCGGCGCTGCGCAGAAACCGCAAATAGCCTTCCCCGCCTCGTGTCTTACCCGATGTCTGCCTCATTGAATTGTCTTCCTGCCTTTCTCCCGCAGAACCTGGTTCAAGATCGAAAGCTCGTACATCCCCGATAGATCGGGCATCTGCCGGCCTAGGAAGCCTGCGTCGAACGCCGATTTCGCTGACATCAACAAAGAGGACCGAATCGGGTCATAGGTCACCTGCAAGCGTGAAAAGGAATCTTCCAGCACCGCCGTGGGTAGCGCCTTGCCCGTCTCCCGGCGGATCTGTTCGTTCAGCCCATTCTTGGCCTCGGCCAGATGACCGTTGATCCAGTCCGTCAACTCCACGTGTGCCTGCACCCACTTGCGGACGATATCGGGGTGGTCGCGCAGGAATTTCGTGCTGACGATTAGGTGCGACGTGACAAACTGCCCGCTGGGCCATAGCTGGCGCTCATCGAGGAAGATACGGCCGTTGGCCTCATGCACCAAGCGCGACGCCCATGGCTCCGGCGCCCACGCCGCGTCGAGCTCCTTCTTTAGGAAAAGGGTGAGCTGATCGGGATTGGCGATGGGAAGGACCTCCACGTCTCCGCCCTTGTCGCGCGACTTCATACCGTGGGAGCGCAGCCAGGCGCGCAAGGCAACATCTTGCGTATTGCCAAGCTGCGGGGAGGCCACGCGCTTGCCGCGGAAGTCTTCAGGTTTCTGAATGCCGGAGTCGGCGCGTACCACCAGCGCCGCGCCGCCGCTGGTTGCGCCCGCGATCACCCGCAGCGCCTCGCCGCGCGAACGCACGTAGCCGGTGATGGCCGGGTTCGGTCCGATGTAGGTCATGTCAATGGCGTTAGCGAAAAGGGCCTCGATCGCCGACGGACCCGCGTTGAAGCCCTTCCATTCAATCCGTGCTCCCGCTCCCAGCCGTTGGTCGAACCAGCCATTGGACTTGCCGATCACCGCCTGTGAGTGGGTGATGTTCGGGAAATATCCAACGCGCACAGCCAACGGCGCTTGCTGTGCCTGCACCGGCCAACCGAACAATCCGATGAAAAACAGAATAAGGACTGTGATAACCGTTACCCTCACGACTCTTCCGCTCCGTTCGCGTCCTAAATTTGGTCTCTTCATTTCTGGCCTCTCAGAACGCGAGTTGGAGCCGCGTGAGTATGGTGTTCTCCGGGTGCAGCTTGCCGCCGGGGACGGTGTAGCTGAACCAGCTTCGTTCGAAGTTGGTGCTGAATTTCGTGTAACGCGCCGGATACCAGTTGAATCCGACCGCCCAAGCGCTGGCCTTTCGGGCCGCTGACTTGGGATCGGCGAATGTGGGGAATGCTGATTCGTCCACGCGCAACTCACCGTAGCGCGCAACCAGCTCAAGCGCTCCAAACGCGCCGTTGCGGCCCTCGAAGGCTCGGCGCGGCTTGATCCCCTTGTACGAAGCCTCTTCGCCAGTCACCACAAGCGACGTCGCCACCTGCCAGGCAGTGTTGCTCAGAGTCGCCGTCGACGTGTTCTTGCGCACCTCCTGTGAAGACAACGCGTACTCAGCCAGCATGCCCACACGCCCGCGGTAGAGGTATGCCTGCGGCGAGATACGGTAGTGCTGGCCGTCTGCCACGGTCCCCTTCCCGTAGCTGAAAAACTTCGTCTGCGCCGGAGTCTTGAACGAGGACAGCAGGCCGGACTCGCTGCCCACCGTCCCTGCTACCCCGATCCCCAGATTAGCCACTGCCGTCTTCGACCCGTGGAAGGGATGCGCAAAGACGCGCGCGCCAAAAGTCGTGCCATTCATGTCGGCATCGATGCTGCCGCCGTCGGGCACGCCGCTGAAGACGCCCGCCGCGTACGCCAGTTTCTTGCCATACACTTCGCCGTGTACCTGGAGGCCAAGCTCGCGGTTCGGCACCAGGCTTGTGGGAAAGCCGCGCTCGATGAACATCAGGCTGGTGGCTGACTGCAGCCGCTCCAGCCCCACCGGCCCCTTGAACTTGCCAATGCGCACGTACGCCTTGGGCGAATAGCGCGTTTCCATGTAGGCGTCCTGCAGCACCGTTTTGTTCTCCCCGAAATCGGGCATCACGCGGAACAGCAAGTGCTTGAATGCAGTCAGCTCAAACACAGGGCGCATGCGGCGGAACAGCAGCCTCTCACTGCCGCCCGTGCGCGATCGTGCGTCGCCCTGCACATATCCATTGATCTTGAGTTGGAAATCGCCGCTGAAGCGAAGAAAGACACCATCCGGCTTGACCGCAAAAGGAGACTGCGCCTTCTGCGAGGCGGGTTTGCTTGCATGCTCGGCCAACGCGAATTGTTTGCCCAATATCACCAAGAGCGTCACTACCAGTAACCGGATGTTCCTCATGAAATGCTCTCCGTTGTCGGAACCTCCGGTTGTCCGGTCAGTCCACCTGCTGAGTTGCACCCGCTTCCAGTCGGCTTATCAAACTGCCCTGCGGCATTACGACTCCGCCGGTGCGTCGAACCTTACTTTCTCCTTGCGAATGATCTGCACCACTTCCGAACCGTGCACCACGATCTCCAGCGAGCCGTACTTTATGGCGCGCAGCGCGCGCAGCACTTCTTCGCAGCGGTAGCGGTCGTGGCCTCGGCCGGCTGCTTGCGCTCGCGTGTGATGGCGGTTTCACTCATCGTCCTTGTTCCATCTCCGCTTCAATCGCCGTGCTCTCCTGCCACTGTGGCCCGGGGCGGCATGACCTTCACGTTCTTGCGGCCGCGGCGTGGCTTGTACTCGCCCGCTACTTCCGCCAGCGAGGTGCTGTCCAGAATGCGTGCCGCAGCGTCGCGCACGTCCAGGAACACGCGGTAGAGCGCGCTGTGTCGTCCATCCTCGGCAATCAGGGTGCGCAGCGAGGCGGCATCGCCCAGCGGCGCCAGCGGGCCGTCGATAAGGCGGATGACTTCGCTCAAGAAAATCTCCGAGGGCGGACGCTTCAGCCGGTAGCCGCCGTGCGCCCCGCGCACACTTTCCACAATCCGCGCGTTCTTTAGCTCCAGCAGAATCAGCTCCAGAAACTTCTCCGGAAGGTTCTCTTCGTAGGCGATCTCACGGATCTTGATGGCCCCGCGCTTGTAATTGCGCGCCAACATCGTGAGCGCCTGCAGCGCGTAGAGTCCTTTGTGCGAGATCTTCATGGGCTACCGTCTCAATCCCGACTATTTCGATAGACTTACTCGTATAAGCACGTCGGCTGCCAACGGTTAATCGACCTAAGTCACTGAATCTATTGAGATTCTGTAGGGATTAGGGCGTCTCGAAATGCAGCCTTTTGCACCTTCAGCGCAGGTCCTTTTCGCAGCAGCAGGGGATTGGTTCGCAAGACTGCCTCCGGAATGGGTCTAGTGGGTCTAGAGAATGCGCAGAGGCGGAATCTTTCGGCATACAGAAGACCCTCGTCATCGAAGGCATCCTCGGGAGGGCGGAGCAACTCACACCTAGACGGAAGCGGAGATGGCCCCCATCAAGGCGGAAACGGAGGAAGCTACATACAGAGGTGGTGAGCCCACTGCGGTCGAGAGATTTCTGGATCGCGTACTGGGCAATTCAATCCACCTCCTATTGACGCTTCTAGCGGCGATGGCCCTGGCAGCGGCCATCATCGCTACCGCCGAGATTGCCATTCGCGACCTACCCAAGCTCTGGTTCGCGCCCGCGGAATACCAGGCGCTACACGCATTTCTGCAGAAGACGCTTTTGGTAGCCATCACGCGGAGCTTGGCCTGCTGCTGCTGTTTCACCGCACCAGTGCCGCCATCGAGGTGGTCATGTTCGTGATTGCCAGGAGAATGGTCGCCACCGACGTCTCTTCCCTGGAGTTACTCCTCGGAACCACAGCCCTGGCCGGACTTCTCGTGGTGCGCTTCTATTACCTCCCGGGAAGGCCTAAGTGAAGTATCCGGCAAGGTTAGTTCCTGTGGTCTTGGCCTTGGTCGTATGCGGCGGGATAGGGCTGGTCGCCTCATTCGGGGGTTGTGGCGGGGGGCAACCGGCCGCCTTATCGACATCTCCTCCATCGCCCTCAACCCGGTTCACACGCGTTTTCCTGGTGGTGATGGAAAACAAGGATTACGCCGACGTCATCGGCAGCCCGTTCACGCCATACATCACCTCGCTCGCCGCGCAATACGGGCTGGCAACCAACTACTTCGCCAACGCCCACCCTTCGATTGGAAACTACTTCATGGTCACCACCGGGAAGATTGTCACCAACGATTCAGCCTTCAGCGGCGCCGTTGCCGATGACAATCTGGTTCGCCGCTTTCTCGCTTCGGGTAAGACCTGGACGGTATTTGCGGAAGGCCTGCCAACCGTGGGATATCTCGACGACAATGCCTACCCCTACGTCAAGCGGCATGATCCCTTCGCCTATTTCACCGACGTAAGAGGCAATGCGGCGCAAGCCAGCAACATAGTCCCTTATAACCAAGCACAGTTTGCCGCGGCATTGGCGGCGCGGACCTTGCCCCAGTTCGTCTACATTCTGCCCAACCAGCACAGCAACATGCATGATTGTCTCCCGAACAATCCGAGCTGCACGCAGGACGACAAGCTGGCCTACGGCGACAACTGGCTACAGCAGAACCTCACACCTATCTTGGCCGATTCCGAATTTCAGCAAAGTGGCCTGCTGATCCTGACCTTTGATGAAGCCTCCGTTCAGGATTCAACCCACGGCGGTGGGCGGATTATGACCATTATCATCAGCGCCCACAGCAAGCGCGCATTCCAGTCCAACACGTTCTACCAGCACCAAAGTGCGTTGCGATTAATCTGCGATGAAATGCGACTGAGCAGTTGTCCGGGCGCTGGTTCCACCGCACCGCGGATGAGCGAGTTCTTCAACTAGAGCCGTTTAGCGTTCCTGAGCGCCGAGCTTGCGAGGCCGAGCAGGAGTCGGCGTGTGAGCGAAGCGGGAGCCGGCAGGCGAAATCCTGAACGCAGCGAAGGACTTGTGCCGCTTCGAGATGTGAGCCGCAGCCGAAGGATTGGTAGAATACGAATGCAAGGGAAAGTG
Source organism: Terriglobales bacterium (assembly GCA_036001865.1). Taxonomy (GTDB): domain Bacteria; phylum Acidobacteriota; class Terriglobia; order Terriglobales; family Acidobacteriaceae; genus DASYTX01. The sequence continues at coordinate 394 of DASYTX010000016.1, read as the reverse complement.
GGGCTATAGCTCAGCTGGGAGAGCGCATCGTTCGCAACGATGAGGTCGTCGGTTCGATCCCGACTAGCTCCACCAAGTTTCACCACTTAGCGCCCGCCGTTATCACAATCACGTTCCATTTCGTTCCAAAACTCAGTTGATCGTTGCGCTCTGAGCCTGCTCGGCCACCGCACGCCGCAGAGCCACCATGTCCATCATCTTCGCCACCGCTCGCCGCTGGGACTCGGGAACGAACTGCGCGTAGATGTCCATAGTGGTCCCGATGCGCGAGTGCCGCATCTGGCCCTGCACGGATTTTGGATCAGCACCCGCTTCGATCATCCAGGTTGCGCAGGACGTGCGAAGTGAGCGCCACGTTGCCTTCTTGGGGTTCATGCAGAGCTTACGAGCTGGA